>CAMWIF010000095.1 GCA_947174225.1 uncultured Porphyromonadaceae bacterium
TAATAGTATTACAATTTCGCTTCAATTTATTCTAATTTTGCAACACGAAAGATAACCCAACAATTTACATCTTTCCTTAGAATCTAAAAATAACTCTCTGGTTGGTCCTTCTACGGGCTTAAACGAGAGAAAACTTAACCTATTTATTCATGAAAAAGATAATAACAACCCTCTCGGCAGCACTGCTTTTTATCTCCTGCGGAAATAACAACAAAAACACTACTGTGGCTGAAGAGACATCTATCACTCCCGCTCAACAGCTCATAGCCCAACTCGACTCCGTTGTTAATGCCGGACAATTCTATTTCGGTCATCACGACGACACAGCATATGGCCACGACTGGAAATATGTAGAGGGTGGATCAGATGTGAAAAGCGTAACCGGAGAATATCCCGGACTTATCAGCTGGGACCTCGGTATGATTGAACTTGATTCTGCCAAGAATCTTGACGGTGTACCCTTCGACTTTATGGCAAAGGAGATTGTAGCCCAAGATGCTCGTGGAGGAATAAACACCATCAGCTGGCATCTCCGCAATCCTCTCAACGGAGGAGATTCTTGGAATGTTTCAGCCTCTCCGTTGAAAGAACTCGACACCAATAAGGCACTTGCCGACACTCTCGACTCCTGGATCGGAAAGACCGCCGACTTCATATCGGGGCTTAAGGATAAGGATGGCAATAAGATTCCCGTTATCTTCCGCCCTTGGCATGAGAACACCGGCACTTGGTTCTGGTGGGGTGCCGGCAACAGCACTCCCGAACAGTATATCGATCTCTGGAAACGCACACGCAAGATTTTTGATGAAAAGGGGGTAGACAATGTTGTTTGGGCTTATTCCCCTGATAAGACTCAAAAAGTTGAGGATTATCTCATCACCTACCCCGGCGATGAATATGTTGACATTCTCGGAAGCGACATCTACCATTTCGGCAATGCCGAAGGCACCGAGGCATACCGTCAGCGTGTGAAAGAACAGCTCTCTTTCGTAGCTGAAGAAGCTAAGAAACGTGGTAAACTCGCCGCATTCACAGAAACCGGTCTGGAAGGTGTGGCCATTGATGACTGGTATACACAGGTTCTCCTGCCCCTTGTAGAGGAGCAGCCTATTGCTTATGTCTGCGTTTGGAGAAATGCAGTCGATAGCGAAAAACCAGGTCATTATTACGCTCCTTACCCCGGACACAAGGCGGCAGCTGACTTCAAGAAATTCCACGATAACCCCAAAACCATTTTTGTAAAATAATACCTCCTCCCCGTAAAAACATACAGATTATGAATATATTTGAAAGACGTAAGAGGCTTATATTAGGCAGATACGAGGAACTGATCACACGTCCCAATGTACCCATAGAGGGTAACGGCATTTATGAGAGATATAAAAATCCGGTAGTGACAGCTGAAATGGTACCACCTTACTGGAAATATGATTTTAACCCTGCCACCAATCCTTACTTTATGGAGCGGATAGGCTGCAATGCCACTCTCAATTCCGGTGCCATCAAATGGGGAGACAAGTATGTGATAGTGGTACGTGTCGAGGGTAGCGACCGCAAGTCGTTCTTCGCCGTTGCCGAAAGTCCAACAGGTATTGACAATTTCCGCTTCTGGCCACACCCAATTACACTTCCCGACACGGAGGATCCTGCCACCAATGTCTATGATATGCGCTTGACCCACCATGAGGATGGTTGGATTTACGGTCTCTTCTGCGTGGAGCGTCACGACGACTCTAAGCCGGGAGACCTGTCGGCTGCGACAGCTGCCTGTGGCATTGCCCGCACCCGTGACCTCATCACTTGGGAGCGTCTGCCTGATCTCAAGAGCAAATCGCAGCAGCGTAATGTAGTGCTTCATCCCGAATTTGTAGAGGGTAAATATGCACTCTACACCCGTCCGCAAGATGGATTTATCGACACCGGAAGCGGTGGTGGCATTGGCTGGGCACTAATAGATGACATATGTCATGCGGAAGTTAAGGAGGAAATCATAATTGACCCACGTTATTACCACACCATCAAAGAGGTAAAGAATGGTGAGGGTCCTCATCCCATCAAGACCGCCAAGGGATGGCTTCACCTTGCCCATGGTGTAAGAGGATGTGCTTCAGGATTGCGCTATGTGCTTTACCTTTACATGACTGCCCTCGACGAACCTTGGCGCAAGATAGCCTCACCCGGCGGCTACTTTATGGCTCCGATAGGTGACGAATATATTGGAGACGTTATGAATGTACTCTTTGCCAACGGTTGGATAGCCGACGAAGACGGAAAGGTATACATATATTATGCATCTTCCGACACACGTATGCATGTGGCTACTTCTACTATCGATCGTCTCGTAGATTATTGCTTCAATACACCGCAGGATGGTCTCACCACGAGCGAATCGGTCAAGACCCTCAACCGCCTTATCGACTCCAATCTCAGCATAATCGATTCCAACTCATTCTAATCTCCCTCTCCTCTCTCCTCCCCCTCTCCAAGCTATTGTTGTGTCTAAAAGTCACCCTCTCTGCCATAAACCATAAACTATAAACCATAAACTCTCACCCAACCTAATGGCCTCTTTAAGCGAAAAAATAGGATACGGCTTCGGAGACATGGCTTCATCCATGTTCTGGAAAGTATTCAGCTACTATCTCCCTTTCTTCTATGCCAATATCTTCGGTATAAGTCTTATCGACACCGGCGTACTGCTCCTCGTGACCCGTATTTGGGATGCTGTGAGCGACCCTATGATGGGTATCATTGCCGACCGTACCAAGACACGCTGGGGAAAATACCGTCCCTACCTGCTATGGGTAGCAGCACCGTTCTCCATATGTGGCATACTCCTGTTTACCACACCTGACTGGGGCTATGCTGCCAAACTAATATGGGCATACGTAACCTATATACTTATGATGACTGTCTACACCGGCATCAACGTTCCTTATGGCGCTATGCTCGGAGTAATGACCGACAGCTCACAGGAGAAAACAGTGTTCTCCTCATTCAGAATGTTTTTCGCTTACGGTGGTTCATTCATAGCTCTGTTTGCGTGGGATCCGTTGTGTGCGCTCTTCCGCGATAATTTCGGTATGTCGCTCCAGTCGAGCTGGCAATCCGCAATGATAGTTATTGCCATATGCTGTTTTATTCTTTTCCTGCTCTGCTTCAAACTCACCCGCGAAGTTCTCTCAACAATATCCAATGCCTCTTTAGGAAAGGATCTGAAAGCTCTTGTCACCAATAAACCCTGGTGGCTACTCAACGGTGCGTCGCTCTGCTTCAATCTCTTCAATACTGTGCGCGGCGCCACGGTCGCATTCTTCTTTGCCGACGTAATTGGAGGGGAACAACACATTACGATCTTCGCTCTCTCCATACTCTTCTACTCCGGTCTGTTCCTCGGAGTGGGTGAGGTAGCCAATATGGTAGGTGTGGCATTAGCAGTGCCGGTCACCGACAGGATTGGCAAGAAACCCACATTTATAATGGTGGATATTCTGTTAGTGATTTTGAGTGTCGTGTTCTTCCTCTGCATGCCTTCCACCAACGGCGGACTACTTCTTATGCTGCTTCTTCAAGTTGTGATTTCGATCCTCACCGGTATAATGTCACCCTTGGTATGGTCAATGTATGCCGATGTGAGTGACTATTCCGAGCTTAAAACACGAAGTGCATCCACAGGGCTTATCTTCTCCTCCGCGTCTATGGCACAGAAATTTGGAGGTGCCATCGGAGGTGCAGCAGTGATGTGGCTTCTCCACGGTGCAGGATACGTTGAGCGACCCGAAGGTGTCCAGACCCTCGACATCGTTCAGCCCGCAAGCGCAATAACCTGTCTTTGGATGCTTATGACCTTCATTCCGGCAGCCGTAGCTTTGCTATCACTCATAATCGTATGGCTTTACCCACTCGGCACCAACGAAATGAAAGAGATAGTAGAAAAGCTGAAAGCACAACGACTTGAAATAGTGAAAGACCCCGGCATTTCCTACGTGGAACCCGTCTAACCATTACATAATCAATCCCTCTTTTAAACTCCTCTATTAACCAAAAATGGACAAAACTGATATATCACTCTTTCGTCAGGAATTACTTGATAATCTTACAGATAATATTCTTCCCTATTGGATAGAAAAAATGACAGACCCTCGTGGCGGCTATTATGGTCGTCGCGATGGGTTTGACAATTTGCTTCCGGATGCACCTAAAGGTGCCATCCTGCACGCCAGAATACTTTGGACTTTCTCAGCCGCTTACAATGCCACAGGCAACGTCGCTTACCTCTATGCCGCACGTCAAGCTCTTGACTATATTTTAGCAAATTTCATAGATGAGGTTTATGGGGGTGCCTACTGGAGCGTAACCTCAGAGGGAGAACCGCTCGATACAAAAAAGCAATTCTATGCTATTGCATTCATAATCTATGGTTTGGCAGAATATTATATCGCTACCGGCGATGAGGAGATTCTTGACCTTGCCTATTCACTCTTTGAGTCGATTGAAGAGCACGCACGTGACTACGACAAAGATGGCTATATCGAAGCCACAACCCGCGAGTGGCAACCTATAGAGGATATGCGTCTGAGTGAGCGTGATGCCAACGCCTCGAAGACCATGAACACTCATCTTCATATCCTCGAAGGCTACACTAATCTTCTCCGTGCGCTCAAGAAATCAGCTTCGCTTGACCCTGCCAATTCAGAGACCGAACAGAGGCGCAAGAAAGTTGAAGAAGCCACCGCTAACTTACTAAGAATTTTCCTTCATAGGATAGAGAATCCTGAGACTCATCATCTTACTCTTTTCTTCAACGACGATTGGCAGAAATTTGACGATGCGGAATCTTACGGGCACGACATCGAAGCCTCCTGGCTCCTTCTCGAATCGGCAGAAGTGCTTGCCGATGAAGCATTGTATGCTGAAACTCTTGCTCACACAGAGGCGATTGCCCAGGCAGCCTTAAAAGGAAGAGAAAAAGATGGCAGCATGGTCTACGAACTTCACACCAACGGTCATCTTGATGCCGACCGTCATTGGTGGGTACAGGCAGAAAATGTAATCGGTCAGCTCTATCTTGCCCGATTCCATTCCGACCCTGATACTCCGGAAGAGCAAAAATGGCTTGCAGATGCTTATCAAAGCTGGCGTTACATTGCCGATAACCTCATAGATCCCAATGGCGAATGGTATTGGTCACGTCGTGCAGACGGCACCATAAACCGTGATGATGACAAAGCCGGCTTCTGGAAATGTCCTTACCACAACTCACGTATGTGCCTTGAATCAACACGTATACTCGACAAACTATCCAAAAGAGCCTCACTCATATCCAAATAAGTCAATCTTTTTTATTTCTATTCTTTTATCCTCCACAAGTATTCGCTTGTAGGAGGATTTCTTTATAATAAAATTCTTTTTCCTTATTTGGGAGTTTTCAAAATAAATTGTAATTTTGTAATGCAACTCGGCAGACAAAAGATTCTGAGTCTTTCGTATGCTGAGAGGGTGAATACACAATCTTGGCAATTCCGCCGTATACAGTCAAGATGCCTATATGCGGTTGAAAATTGTGGAACGGCTCTTCATCCTTTCTCTTAAGACGTTTGAGGGTCTTCAGGAGATAAACCAAAATATTTTTGCCTCCCGTTGCAAAAGATTATTAACCTCACTTTGCCTATGAGAACAAAGGCAGAGTGCTTCAATCTTTATGCACCGGTATGAATTTCTCACTAACTTCTGTCTTATCCTCCTTTCGCAGCAGTTCAAAAATTTGGGCAGTAGTTCAAAAATTTGGACTGCCGACTCGTTTTATACTAAATTTTCATTGGAAATTTAGTATATATATACCTCTCTATGTTTTCTTCTAAAAAGACCACTCTCCTACTTGAAAGAGTGAGGCTCTATATCTGAAGGAAATCTAAAGGAGAAGGAAAGAAGAAAATATGTAAAACTATCATTACCTAAAACAGTATGAGTTTACTTGAGACACTTGATACAAGCGATTACTTCAACGGCAAGATGGATAAATGGATTGAGGACTATACTCTTATAGGGGATACCTTTAAGCGTGGTGGTGTATCAGTATTGGTGATTGACCCAAATAATCAGATGCCACTGACTGATATGCAGTCTCGCTTCGGCAACATGAATCTGAAATACATTGATTTGGCAGAGTGTAAAGAGGGCGATTACAATAGAATCGGTAGACATCTCAATCAATATATCGACAATGGCAAATGTGCATACGACGGTCTTTTATTAGACAATATTGATTGCATTGATGCAGGTAATGACACAGAAGATCTGCAAATATTCGTATGGCAGGCGTTGAAACGAGATGATACTGAATATGGAGGCTATCAAATGTTACCTTTCGGAGAGACTATACCTTTCGACAAAATGAAAATAGCTGCGAGATGTAAGGAAATCCCCGGATATTTAAAAGGCAAATCTCTTATGTCTGTCTTTATCGAAGTCTAAGGTTATCTCTTAAAAAATATTATAGGAATTAAGAAATCTTCAAGAAATAAATTTCACATTTTAAATTAATCACAATGGCAAAGAAATCAAACATATTGCCGGAAGATCCCAGACTTGAACAGATGAGATCTGTTGCTGCTGAACACGGTGGCAAGTGGACCCTCCTCGATGAAGAGGGCAATATGGTAATCCCCCCTATTTATGATTTTATAAGCGAACCCAACAACGGGATCTGTCTTGTATCAAAAGAGGGGAAATATGGCTATGTCCGTACTGACGGAAGCATTATTATAGAACCTACCTACGAAAAAGCTACACGTTTCGACAATGGAAGAGCTTCGGTAAAAGTAGATGGAAAGTGGGGCATCATTGACAATAATGGTAAGATGGTGGTAGCTCCGCAGTATGACGACAGCACTTACTTCCGCGAGGGATTTGCCGTGGTCGAGCAAAATGGTAAATTTGGCTATATCGATATGGAAGGAAACGTTACCATTCCCCCCACATATGAGAAAGCATCAAGGTTCCAGAACGGTCTGGCACAGATTATGCTCGACGGCAAATACGGTTTTATAAATACTAAAGGAGAAGTCGTTATAGCACCCGCTTTTGAAGGTGTCAAACAAAGTGTTTTGAGTGGTCCCTGGCAAGAAAATTTTGCAGTTGTCACATCTGACGGAGCGATGGGTATAATTGATACCGCCGGTAGATGGATACTTTCCCCGAAGTATGCCGGCATAAAACTCTACTTTATGCCTGCTTTTATTCAGGAAATCAATGAGGAAAAGATTGCAAAGTTTGAGGCAGTCCCCGGTGGTTATGGGTTGATTTCGAATAAAAGAAATATTATTGCTCAACCAATCTTCAAAGATCTGAAGCAATTCAGTGATGGTCTTGCCGCCGCTCAGGATTCTAACGATAAATGGGGATATATCAACCTTAACGGAGAGTGGGTCATAGCTCCACAATATGATTCTGTCTCCGACTTTAAGGGCGATTTAACAAAGGTGGCAATCAAAAACCGCGCCTACGTCATTAATCGGGAAGGTAAAGAGGTTGGGGATAGTTTTAAGCGTCTTCGTAGTGTTTACAGCGTGACAGAGGATATTATTCCTGATCGCTATATCATAGAACGAAACGGCAAATGGGGTCTCTTTGATGGTAAGTTAAAGGAGATACTGCCGGCAGAATTTGATGATATGGAACGCTGGGGAGACACTCAGCTTGTCAAAATTTATAAAGATGATAAATATGGCTTGACAGATAGAGACGGTAACGAAATATTACCGGTAAAATACGACTCTATTGATATTGTGAGGGAAGAGGATCCCTTAGCAAGTGTGACAGAAATCTGGTACGAAAAATACGGCGCAATCAATGCTGAAGGTAAATGGATAATTCCTCCCGTATATTCCAGCTGCCATGTGTCTGGAAAGGCAGGCGTCGTCGAAGTGAAGAAAGACAATCTCAGTGGTCTGTTGGATTTGGATGGAAATGAAATACTACCTTGCAGTCTCGAATATATATATTACTTTGATGGCGATATGGCAACTGCGAAGAAAGATGGAAAGTATGGCATCTTATCCAACAAGGGAGAATGGGTCATCAACCCTGAGTTTGATGGTATAGACATACCATCAGAAGGCTTGGCGCCGGCTCGTAAAGACAGGAAATGGGGATTTGTCAATCAAGACGGTGAATGGGTTATTGATCCGGTATGGGACCGCACAATTGACGACTTTAAAAACGGGGTAGCGACAGTTATGGATGACTCGAATAAAATTGTAATAATCGACCGTACAGGCAAAGCCCTCACAAAACCTGCCTCTACAGTGAATGTCTACGAACTAAAGGATGGTATGAGGCGTATCCTTGTGGGCCGTAAATTCGGTTATCTTACAGAGGATGCCAAAATTGCAATAAAGCCAACCTTTGACGACGCTGAGGACTTCTCTCAAGGTTGGGCACAGGTAAGCCTGAAAGTAGATAAGCAGCCCATGTGGACATTCATTGACCGTGAAGGACGTTATGGGCAGCTAAATAAGGAGAAAGTTCCCGGATGGGGATACCCAATTACGATGACGGAAAAAGAAAAGATAGCCGTGCTACGCCGTGATG
>CAMWIF010000096.1 GCA_947174225.1 uncultured Porphyromonadaceae bacterium
GTGTGTGGGTTATCTACACGCTGTTAATAACTGCAAAGTTAATAAATTTTCATCACTGAAGAGATAGAAATATGTAGAAAACTCCCCTTTTTTATGTAAACGAAGATGCCGATAACTTTCGCTTGATTTATGCCCGGATTTTAAAATATACGTAAATACCACTATCTCAATGAATTTTTATAAATTCAAAGGAATATGACCATTAGTTATCAAGCACTTACATACAGCTTTTCTACCCCTTTTCTACGGCATTTTTACAGGATTTCGTCAGCTTATCTACAAGTTATTGACAATTGAAGTTTACTCCGGTTTGCCTCGGATGTGGATTTCAGAGACTATAAAATGTTATGGAAAGGCTGGGAAATGGCTCCCGAAAAGCTCTGGGAAAGGTATGAAAAAAGCGAAGCCTCCGAACAAGATCTTGTTGGAGGCTCCGCAACATCAAGGTTACGAAAAGGTGATTTTTCCTTTTATGTGAGCGTCCCTCCTTGATTCGGGACGCAATGTCGGTAGTTTTGATTTTTTAGCACTAATATAGCCTGAAGTATTCGTTTTGCAGGCTCTTCGTTATTATAACCGTTGCAGTGGTTGAGAGGTTCAATCTAATGATATAAAAATTTGGGAGGGCAACTCATTTTTGCAGAAACCTGCATTATGAGTTGCCCTCCCATTGCTTTATGTGGCGCTTGTATAGAGCCGTCTATTTTTTGTTGAGGAGCGAGCGTCCTTTTTCTATTGCCTGCTCGTTGAGCGGAAGCAGATGGTGATGGCGCTCGGGTATGGATTTCTTAAGACCTTTCACCACATTCTCCATCGGCAGCTTATATTCCATCGCTTCAAGGAGCGCACCCATAACTACCATGTTATACGCCTTCGATTGTCCGAGGTCGAGGGTGGCTTGCATAGCATCTATAGGGATTATGCTGATGTCGGTGCGTGTGGGATGATTGTGTATGCCGCTCGTGTCGTAGATCAGGATTCCCCCCTCTTTCACCTTTGAGGAGAATTTATCGATACTCTGCTGGTTGAGGGCAACCACAATGTCGTATGTGTCGAGCACCGGGGAAGAGATCTTCTCATCCGAAAGGATCACTGTCACATTTGCTGTGCCGCCTCTCTGCTCCGGACCGTAAGAGGGCATCCAAGTCACCTCCTTGTCGTCCATCAGTCCCGAATAGGCGAGAATCTTACCCATCGAAAGCACACCCTGTCCGCCGAATCCGGCTATGATTATTTCCTGTGTCATTATCTTACATTTTTATGATACGCCTTTGCGGAGGGCGCTCAGAGATTCTTAAGGTCACCCAACGGATACTTCTCAAACATATTTTCAGCCATCCATTTGTTGGCGGCGTCAGGAGTCATTTTCCAGCCGGAATTGCAGGTTGACACCACTTCCACCACCGATGTGCCTCTCTTTGCCACGGCGTTCTGGAATGCTTTCTTCAGAGCTGCTTTTGTCTTGCGCACGGCTGCCGGAGTATGCACCGACTGGCGTGTCACGTAGCAGGTGCCGTCGAGAGGAGCGAGGAGGTTGGTTATCTCCAACGGATGTCCGTTGAGATCCACACGTCGTCCGTAGGGGGTGGTGGCGGTCTTCTGCCCGATTAGGGTAGTCGGAGCCATCTGTCCGCCGGTCATACCATAGATGGCATTATTCACAAACACCATCACTATATTCTCACCACGGTTGGCGGCGTGGATAGTCTCTGCTGTGCCTATGGCTGCCATGTCGCCGTCGCCCTGATAGGTAAACACAACGTCGTCGGGCCATAGGCGACTAATGGCAGTAGCCACAGCCGGAGCACGTCCGTGAGCTGCTTCCACCCAGTCTACGTCGATATAGTTGTAGGCGAATACGGCACACCCCACAGGCGACACACCCACAGTGCGCTCTGTAAGACCAAGCTCTTGAATCACCTCCGCAAGGAGCTTATGTATCACCCCGTGGCTGCACCCGGGGCAATAGTGCATATGTACGTTCTCAAGGAGTTCGGGTTTGCTGTAAACCTTGTTCTCCTCTTTCATTATATCTTTAAGTTCCATTGAAGATTCTCATTACTTGTTTACCAACTTGCTCTCAAGTGCCTCGACCACCTCTGTCGGACTTGGTATGATACCTCCGAGACGTCCGTAGTGTTCTACGGGAAGATTGTCGTGTACGGCGAGCCTTACATCCTCGATCATCTGTCCGGCGTTAAGCTCCACACAGAGTATCCCTTTCTTCCCTTCGGCTGCTTTTTGTATTGCCTCGCTTGGGAAGGGCCAGAGGGTGATGGGACGTATGATGCCCACCTTTATACCTTTCTTCTCGGCTATCTCTTTTGCCTTGGTGCAGATACGGGCTATCGAGCCGAAAGCCACGATGAGATAATCGGCGTTCTCGGTGTCGATCTCCTCCCAGCGTGTCTCATTTTCACAGATTCTGCGGTAGGTGGCTTGGAGACGATGATTTATCTCCTCCATACGTGCCGATTCAAGTTCGAGAGAGGTAATGACGTTTCTCTTGCGCATCCCTTTGCGACCGTTGGCAGCCCAAGGACACTGCCGGCGCACCTCCTCATCCGTGCGACGCGGACGCTGCGGCGGAAGCACCACCTTCTCCATCATCTGACCCACTATGCCGTCGGCAAGTATCATAGAGGGTGTACGGTATTTGAATGAGAGGTCGAATGCGAGAGCCACGAAATCCACCATCTCCTGCACTGTGGCGGGAGCCAACACTATCAGGTGATAGTCGCCGTGGCCTCCACCCTTTGTGGCTTGGAAATAGTCGGCTTGCGACGGCTGGATTGTGCCCAGTCCGGGTCCTCCTCTCATCACATTTAGAATAAGGGCGGGCAGTTCCGCGCCTGCCATATAGGATATGCCCTCCTGCTTGAGGCTTATGCCGGGAGATGACGACGATGTCATTACAGCCTTTCCCGAGGCTGCACCCCCGTACACCATATTGATGGCTGCCACTTCAGATTCAGCCTGGAGCACAACCATACCCGTGGTTTCCCAGGGCATAAGTGCTTCGAGTGTCTCCAGCACTTCCGACTGGGGTGTGATCGGGTAGCCGAAATAGCCGTCGCAGCCATACCGTATCACGGCATGTGCAATGGCTTCGTTCCCTTTCATGAGTCTTACCTCTTCTTTCATATTCGGTTGGATTGTCACTTCTGTTTTAATTAGAGTAATTGTTCAGTCATCGGTCTTAACCCTGTATACCTCGATACAGGCGTCCGGGCACACCCACGCACATGAGCAGCAACCCGTGCAGTTGTCGGGCTGCGCCATGTAAGCGTAATGATAGCCACGGTCGTTGACTTCGAGAGGCTGCAGGGAGAGAGTGGAGGTGGGACACGCCACGACGCATAGGTTGCAACCCTTGCATCTGTCGATGTCGACACTTATTGCGCCTTTTACTTTTGCCATGTCTGTTATAGGTTTTAAAAGAATTCGTAATCAAAGTCAGGTTCAGGAGGCGTGGGTAAGTATCTTCACCAGCTTCTCCATACCTGCTGTAGCCTTGTCGCGGATTATGGTCACACCTTCCATTCCGATCGCTGCGGTGGCAGGATTGGGATCAATATAATAGATTGGCACGCCATGACGCACATAGTGTATCAGTCCGGCTGCCGGATATACGGCAAGCGAAGTGCCGATCACCACAAATACGTCTGCCTGCTCCACAAGGTTTATGGCAGGTTCGATGTTGGGCACAGCTTCCTGGAAGAAGACGATGTGCGGACGCATAAGGTCACCGCGCTTTCCGCGTGTGGCAGGGGTGGTGTCGAGATGATCCGGATCAAGAGTTTCGATATAGTCGGGGTCGCTCACAGAGCGTATCTTCATAAGTTCACCGTGAAGGTGGAGCACATTTGAGGAGCCGGCTCTTTCGTGGAGATCGTCTACGTTCTGTGTGATGATATAAACGTCATAATCTTTCTCCAGTTCTGCGAGGAGACGGTGAGCCTCGTTGGGTTCTTTTGTCACAAGGTCGCGGCGGCGTGCGTTGTAGAACTTATGCACAAGTTCAGGATTGCGACGGAATCCGTCGGCTGAAGCCACGTCCATCACAGGATAGTTTTCCCATAGTCCTCCGGCATCACGGAAGGTAGATATGCCGCTCTCGGCGCTTATTCCCGCGCCGGAAGAGATCACTAATTTCGGTTTTCCCATATTTATTTTCTTTTTTATACAACGCCGTGCAAGATACATCGCGTCTTGTAACATTCAGCGAATTTAAGTTAAATAATCCACACTCCCAATAAAATTGCACTTAAAGAATAATGAATGTGCAATTATGGTGGCAGTTTTCAAGACATTTTAGTAACTTTGCGATATGCAACAGGAAGATTTCAATATCCGCGACCGCCGTGTGAGCGATCAGGAGAAAGACATAGAGAAGGCCCTGCGTCCGCTTGCGTTTGACGATTTCAGTGGCCAGGAGAAAATAATATCTAATCTGCGCATATTCGTGCAGGCTGCGCGTCTGCGCGGCGAAGCGCTCGACCATACGCTCCTCCACGGCCCTCCGGGTCTTGGAAAGACCACTTTGTCCAACATCGTGGCAAATGAGTTGGGGGTAGGTTTTAAGGTCACGTCAGGTCCCGTGCTCGACAAGCCGGGCGATCTTGCCGGTATCCTTATGAGCCTTGAAGAACACGATGTGCTCTTCATCGACGAGATACACCGCCTGCACCCCATCGTAGAGGAATACCTCTATTCTGCGATGGAGGATTACCGCATTGACATATTGCTCGACAAGGGTCCCGGTGCGAAGAGCGTGCAGCTTACCCTCGCTCCCTTCACCCTCATAGGAGCCACCACCCGAAGCGGTTTGCTCACCGCACCGCTGCGTGCCCGATTCGGCATTAACTGTCATCTCGAATATTATGACCACGAGGTGCTGAAGGGGATTGTGAAGCGTTCAGCCTCGTTGCTCCGCACGGGTATATCAGACGAGGCAGCCCTTGAGATAGCTTTGCGCAGCCGTGGCACACCGCGTATCGCCAATGCCCTCCTGCGCCGTGTGCGTGACTTTGCAATGGTAATGGGCAACGGCTTTGTCGACCTCGACATTGCCCGTCATTCTCTCGAAGCACTCAACATCGACCGCTACGGTCTTGACGAGATTGACAACCGTATACTCCTTACTATTATCGACAAGTTTAAGGGTGGTCCTGTGGGACTTTCCACCATTGCAACCGCCTTGGGTGAGGATGCCGGTACTATAGAGGAGGTGTATGAACCGTTCCTGATTAAGGAGGGTTTCATAAAGCGTACCCCCCGTGGACGTGAGGTTACGGATCTTGCCTATAAGCATCTTAATCGACGCAGAATCAATATGCCTGATAGCCTTTTCGAAAGTGACGAGTAATAACCTTTAAATAAAACCTAACTGAAGTGGCAGGAATAAAATCACTTGTGAAAGACACAGCTGTCTACGGCCTCAGCAGCATTGTGGGGCGTTTCCTCAACTGGTGTCTTGTGCCGCTGTATGTCTACATCTTCCCGGCGGCTGAATACGGTATCGTCAGCAACCTCTATGCTCTTATGGCGGTGGTGCTGGTGATTCTCAACTATGGAATGGAGACCGGCTTTTTCCGGTTTGCCAACAAGGAGCGTGACCCGGAGCTTGTCTACACCACGGCTCTCATATCGTTGGCACTGAGCTCCGCCTTGTTTGTCATACTCCTCACGGAATTTCTAAAGCCCGTGTCGGCTCTGCTTCTGCTTCCTGGCAAAAGCATCTACGTTTGGCTATTAGGTGTGACTGTAGCTATCGACGCCTTCTCCAATCTCCCCTTTGCTTATCTGCGCTATAAGAAGAAGGCATACCGATTTGCGGGCATAAAGATGCTCAATGTGGCCCTCAACATAGGTCTTAACCTCTTCTTCATATTGGCGTGTCCCTGGCTTGCCAAGCATCAGGCGTGGCTAATATCCTGGTTCTATAACCCTATGGGTGGAGAGGCATTCGGAATCGGTTGGATCTTTGTGGCAAACCTTATTTCTTCCGCTCTTATCCTGCTTATGCTTCTTCCGGAACTTACAGGGCGACACTACCGCATCTCCGGCGAGCTTTGGAGGCGTATGATACATTATAGCTGGCCTCTGCTTGTGTTGGGAGTTGCCGGTATACTCAGTCAGAATATGGGTCAGCTGGTGATACCTTATTTATTTAAGGGGCAAGAGGAGGCTGCACGTACAATGGTGGGTATCTACAGCGCAAATATGAAGATTGCCATAGTCATGGTTATGTTTACGCAGGCGTTCCGCTATGCCTACGAACCGTTTATCTTCGCCCAGGCTAAGGATGAAGGGGAGGGGAAGAAACAGGCTTATTGCGACGCAATGAAATATTTCATCATCTTCGGTCTATTCATATTCTTAGGAGTGATGTTCTATCTCCCGGTGCTCAAGCATTTCATAGCTCCCGGCTATTGGAGCGGTTTGCGTGTGGTGCCTATTATGATGGCTGCGGAGCTCTGTTTCGGCATATTCTTCAACCTTTCATTATGGTATAAGCTCACCGACCGAACAGAATGGGGAATGTATTTCTCCATTGTATGCTTTGTGCTGATGCTGGGACTTAACATATGGCTTGTGAAGCTGATAGGAATTCCCGATGGCTATATGGGTTCGGCGTGGGCTGCATTGATAAGCTATTTCCTTGTAATGGTGTTCAGCTATTTTGTGGGCAGACGTTATTATCCACTTCCCTATGAGCTGAAGAGGTGTGGAGCGTATTGCCTCTTAGCCCTCCTTATATGGATAGCGGGAGCTTGGATGGAAGGCACGATGTCGATCTGGTTAGCCTACATTCTCCGAGGTGTGCTTTTAGTGGTCTACGTAGGGGTTGTGGCAATGTTTGAGCAGATTCCTTTACTGTCACCTATGATAAGGAAATTGACGGGAAAAATTGGAAAATGACAGCAAAAACTAAAATAGTTGCGCAAAATGTTGTGCAACTATTATTTTTTTTATACCTTTGCAGCCGAAAACAACCAAGCTGATGAAGTTTAGGTATATCTACAGGTAAAAATAACAACAGTAACACATACTCTTATTTATATGAAAGCAACAGAAGTGATGGCTGATCTTCGCCGTCGGTTCCCTAACGAGCCTGAGTATCTTCAGGCTGTAGAAGAAGTGGTAGACAGCATTGAGGATGTCTACAATGAATATCCTCAGTTTGAGGCTGAGAATCTTATCGAGCGTCTTTGCATACCCGATCGTATCTTCTCATTCCGTGTGAGCTGGGTTGACGATAAGGGTAAGGTTCACAACAATATGGGCTACCGTATCCAGCACAACAACGCTATCGGTCCCTACAAAGGTGGTATCCGTTTCCACGCATCTGTCAACCAGTCTATCCTTAAATTCCTCGCTTTCGAGCAGACATTCAAGAACTCCCTCACCACACTCGCTATGGGTGGCGCAAAGGGTGGTTCCGACTTCTCCCCTCGTGGCAAGAGCGATATGGAAATCATGCGTTTCTGTCAGGCGTTCATTGCCGAGCTTTGGCGTCAGATCGGTCCTGACACCGACGTTCCTGCGGGCGATATAGGAGTAGGCGGTCGTGAGGTAGGCTATATGTATGGCTACTATAAGAAGATGGCACGCGAGTTCACCGGTACATTCACCGGTAAGGGTCTCGACTTCGGTGGCTCACTAATCCGTCCCGAGGCTACAGGTTATGGCAACTGCTATTTCCTCCTTAATATGCTTGAAACTCGCGGCATCGACATCAAGGGTAAGAAAGTGGCTGTGTCCGGTTCAGGCAACGTGGCTACTTACACTACTCGTAAGCTCACCGAACTTGGTGCGAAGGTAGTTTCAATGAGCGACAGCGACGGCTCAATCATCAAGCCCGAAGGCTTCACTGAGGAGCAGCTTGACTATATCTTCGATCTCAAGAACTACTATCGTGGTCGTGTAAGCGAGGTAGCTGAGAAATATCCCGACGTTACCTTTATCCCCGGTGAGCGTCCTTGGAAGCACGTTAAGTGTGACATCGCTATGCCCTCTGCAACTCAGAACGAGATTGACGGTGACGATGCTCAGGCACTTCTTGACAACGGTGTGATCGCAGTGAGCGAAGGTGCCAACATGCCCTCAACACCCGAGGCTATCAAGAAATTCCTTGCCGCCAAGATTCTCTATGCTCCGGGCAAGGCAGCCAACGCCGGTGGTGTGGCAGTATCAGGTCTTGAGATGGCACAGAACTCTCAGAAACTCTCCTGGAGCGAAGAAGAGGTTGATGAGAAGCTCAAGAGCATCATGAAGAATATCCACGAACAGTGTGTGAAATACGGCAAAGAGGAAGACTCCGACTTCGTGAACTACGTGAAGGGAGCCAACGTAGCCGGCTTCATGAAAGTAGCCCGTGCAATGATGGCACAAGGCGTCCTCTAATCCCCCGGTGACATAGACATTACCGGAGGAATAGACAAATTAACTCTACTGAAAGTACAAATCCACATAATACAAATCCACAAAAAGGATTGCAGTAGAATAAAAG
>CAMWIF010000097.1 GCA_947174225.1 uncultured Porphyromonadaceae bacterium
ACGACCCAATGATTAAGAGTCATTTGCTCTACCAACTGAGCCACGGAGTCATTTTTTCAGCATTACAGGATTTTGGTTGGTGTTGTTCCCGTTTTGCGAGTGCAAAGTTACGACCTTTTTCCGAGTCTGCCAAATTTTTTATCAACTTTTTTCAAAAAAAATTATTTTTTATTGATTTCCACCGATTTTTCCACTTTTTTTGCTCTCCTATGCCATTTTTTATCTATCTTTACACGATATTTCGGTGAGTAAGCAATTACCACCGTCTTATCACGGATTTTCCAACCGTTCTTACGAAGTAAACATTGTAAATCTAACCCTTAATATTAAGTTAAAAGTTATGAACAAAAAAGTTCTTTATTTTGCTTTGGGTGTGGCCATTATGGGTACTACGAGCTGTTCAAAGAAGCTCGGTGACTTCCAGAGCAACTACTTCAACACCACTCCTACTCCTCTGGAGACAGTGGGTCAGAATGTTCCGGCTACAATCACCGGTAACATCCCTGCCAAGTTCATGGTGAAGAATGCAAAGGTAACTGCCACTCCCGTGCTTGAATATTCAGGTGGCGCTACTCAGGGTACTCCCGTTGTGCTTCAGGGCGAGAACGTCCGCGCAAACGGTCAGGTAGTGAGCTACAACAACGGTGGTACCGTTCAGATTCCTTTCAACACTGAGTACAAGCCTGAGATGGCAGAGTCTAACCTCTATCTCGACTTCCAGGTTGACCAGAACGGCAAACTCTATTCTCTTCCCCGCGTGAAAGTAGGCGACGGCGTTATCGCCACCTCTACCCTCGCCAATGCCTCAACAGTTCAGGCTGCTATCGCTAAGGACAACTTCGAGCGCATCATCAACGAGAAGTATACTGCCGACATCCGCTTCCTCATCAACCAGGCAATCATCCGCAACAACCAGATCACCGCTGCCGATTATGTTGACCTCAACCAGCAGCTCCGTGATGCCAACGCAGCCATCAACAAGGAGATCGCAGGCGTTACTATCCACTCTTACGCTTCTCCTGACGGCACACTCGCCTTCAACACCGAGCTTGCAGAACGTCGTGAGAAAGTGACTGAGCAATTCATGGCAAATCAGCTCAAGAAGGATAAGATCACTGAATTTGGTGAACTCACAGCTACCTTCACTCCTGAGGACTGGGAGGGCTTCCAGGAACTCGTTTCCAAGAGCAACATCCAGGATAAGGACCTTATCCTCGGCGTTCTCAAGATGTATAAGGATCCCGAGCAGCGCGAAAGAGAGATCCGCAATCTCTCAGGCGTGTTCAATGAGCTTGCTGACCAGATCCTTCCCCAGCTCCGCTACTCTAAGATCATGGCTTCTATCAACGTGATCGGCAAGAGCGACCAGGAACTCATCGAGGTATTCAACACTAACCCCGGTTCACTCTCTGAGGATGAGATCCTTTATGTTGCCACTCTCACAGAGGACTACAACCGCAAGAAAGAGATTTATGCAAAAGCCGGTGAGGTATACCCCAACAGCGCACGCGCTATGAACAACCTCGGTATGGCTGAGTATGAACTTGGTAACTATGCAGCTGCAAAGAGCGCTTTCGAGAAAGCTAAACGTCTCGACCCCTCTTTGAAGTCAACTGATATGAACCTTGGTCTTCTCGAACTCCTCAACGGTAACTATAGCAAGGCTAACGAGCTTCTCGGCTCTGCTGCCGGCGTACCTGAGGCTGCTGACGCTCTCGGCGTATACTACCTGACTCAGGGTGAGGTTGCTAAGGCTAACACTGCTTTCGGCAACTCCAAGACCAACAACGCTGCCCTTGCCAAACTTCTTTCCAAGGACTATTCAGCTGCTCAGTCTATCCTTTCTGCAGTGCCCAATCCTGACGCAACTACCTATTACATGGCTGCCCTCGTAAGCGCACGCACCAACAACGAGAACGGTGTGCTCAGCAACCTCCGCAAAGCCATCAGTATGGATAGCAGCATGCTCCAGAAGGCTCAGAATGACCTTGAGTTCGCTCAGTTCAACCTCAACAGCCTCTAATCTGCTGAAGTAAGTTTTGAAGCTATATCGCTAAATTTAGCTTCGTAGATTCTCAGAAATAAAAAACGCTTCCGAATCATCAAATTCGGAAGCGTTTTTTATTTCAGGTTTAGAGCTGCCCTTGCTCTATGAGAGTAGCGATACGATCGATTATAGCATCCTCCTCATTTTTCTCCGGGTTGAAACCGTTCTTCATATTCAAACCGAAAAACTTGCCAATAGCCTGATAGAAGCTGGCACGGAAACTTCCTAAAAATGCCTTGACTATATGGAAGGAGTTCTGATCTGTCTCACGTGTTATGAGCTTAAGAAGAATCTTACCCTGACCCCGAGTCATTTTCTTCACCACAGGCTTATACTGCTCCACAATGTCTTTCTCAAGCCGTTTTAGATGTGCCTCACGGGTCTTCTTATCCGGTATGGTCTGGATATACTCATAGGTCTCCGAAAGCGTCGAGAAAGCCAATTTGGCGTATGGAAGCGTCTTTCGCACGTCACGCACAGTGCGCCAATAAAATTCCTCCTGTTTCTTATTCTTAAACTTCAAAGGGGGATAGACTACCACATCCTTGAAGATGGTCATACGCACAGTGTCGCCATATTCATCAACGAAATGATAGAAGCCCTTGAAAGGTTGAATCTTGAGCTCAGGCACTTCCGGGAGAGGAGTCAATTCCAGCGTCGGCTTATTGGCATACGTCGTCAGACTCCCAGTCAAGAGAGCCGGCAGAATAAACCATATGTAAGCGCGTCGTCGCATATTCAAAAGAAGCAGGAAGTGCAATTTATAAAGTTACAGAAGTTCAAAATTATGATAAAAGAGCGCAACGGTGAGAAGACAGAAGGGCAAGATTGATTTCAGGACCGAAACGCATCAGGGCATCTATCGCTGACAATTCACCGGAAAGCATAGCTGCAATCTCCTCCCCCCTTCTCATTACCTTATCCATCATATCCAAGTCAACCTTAGTAGCCCGGAAATCAGTCTGCAAAAAGGAGGTAAGCCATCTGTGTACAGCGAGATTAAAATCCTTAAGGGAAGCCGGGAGATTTGCGTAGACCTCCCGAAACCCCGGAATAATATGCTGATAATATGGGCAACGTCCATACAGAGCTTCCAAGCCACCGAGATGCGTATGGGGCCAGTTACCATGGAACGAGAGCTTAACCCACTCCTCCGTACCTTTCCGCTTTAACCGTGATGCGCCACCATCTACAGCCACACTCAACACCAAAGGGGCTTCGGCATTGCCCACATAAGTGCGGGCAAATACCTTACCACTTATTTTGCATATACGGTTGGCTTCGGCGATTGCCTCATTGTCAGATAAACCTGCCATACGAAAGCCATACCAACAGCCATACCAATCAAAGGAAGGCGCATAGGGAGGCACATTCACCATATCAGATTTACCATTTCTTGTCAGGATTGGCATCGCGCAGTATACGGTTCCAGCGAATCTTACCATCGAAAAGGCTCTTCTCCTCGTCGAAAGAAGCTATTATGAACATCGGAGAGCCTACGATATGATCTTCCGGAACAAAGCCCCAGTAACGGGAATCGGCAGAACGGTCGCGGTTATCACCCATCATCCAATAATAGTCCATCTTAAAGGTATAGTAGTCGGTCTGCTCACCGTTGATATATATCTTGCCATCCTTAACCTTCAGATCGTTACCCTCATACACCCTGATAGCTCTCTCGTAGATGGGGAGATTTTCAAGAGTGACGTGGAGAGTAGAGCCACGCTTGGGAATCCAGAAGGGACCCATATCGGGTCGTGTCCAACCATAATCGGCATCAAGAGGGAACATACCCGACAGATCATAGAAACCACTCTGACCCTCACGCCTCAGCGGACCTATAACCTCGGGCCATTTCTCAACCTCGGCTTTCATCTCCTTGGTGAGCGGAACATTATAATAGCTAAAACCGGCTATCTCGCTGAATGTGGGAGCCGAACCGTGGTCATCGCCACGCACACCGATCTCGCTCCACTTCTCGTTGGCTATAGCACCGCTTACCGGTATGATATAGTTAAACTGTACGTGGTCGGGTTCAGCTATCGGTTGCCCGTCAATATAAATCGAATCCCTACGTATCTCGATAAACTCACCGGGCAAACCTATCGCACGCTTCACATAGTTCTCACGACGGTCAACGGGTCGCCACACAATTTCGCCAAACATCTGACGGTTCTGCTCGATATACTCCCTCGGATTCTCTATGCCGTTGCGTCGCAGATCATAGCATATCTGATAATAATCCGGATTCTGAATCTTGAGCGTCACGGTGTCGCCTTGCGGATAGTTAAACACAACGATGTCGCCGCGCTCTATGCTGCGGAGACCCGGAAGTCTGTGATAAGCCAACTGAGGGTTCTCAAGATAGCTCTTAGTGTTGATGAAAGGCATCGTGTGCTGTGCCAAGGGGAAATGCAACGGGGTCTGGGGCACACGCGGACCGTAGATGGTCTTGTTTACCCATAGATAATCACCTACAAGAAGCGATTTCTCAAGGCTCGAAGAGGGTATCTTATAATTCTGACCGATGAAGGCAAAGATAAAATACACCAGCACCAAGGCATAGATGATGGCATCAACCCAAGCCATCACCGAACGCACGGGTCCCTGCTTCCCTTTCCACCAGGTCCAGGGAATATAGGCTGTGATGTAAATGTCCAGAAGCAAAAGCCAGAAAATACTCAGCCAAGGATTGCCCATCCATATTACCCATAGGAAAAACAAGACGGAAACCACACCGAAACGTATCCAGCGGGTAGCCTTTGTCTCTCTTATACGGTCGCGCAGACTGCGCATCCCCTCCTTCGTGGGGTCTGCCTTAGGCATAGACGATGCGCCGTTCTGCCCCTCTGTATGCTTATCGTTCATAAGAATGCTACGTTTAGAAGATTCCCTGAGTGTGTGTCACATCGGAAAGCATATCGGAGATGGTGTAATATCCCTTCTTGCCTTTGAGCCATTCCGCAGCCTTTACTGCGCCCAAGGCAAAGCCCTCACGACTCTTTGCCTCGTGGGAGATGGTAATCTTATCTACCGGGGAATCCCAAGTGATCATATGGGTGCCGGGCACCTCACCACGACGCTCGTGGTATACCGGCAAGGTATTTTCACCCACAGGTTTACCCTCCTCAGGCTCCTTCCAGCAGTCAAGACGAGTCACGCGGCTTACCATATCCTCGGCAAGCGTGATGGCTGTGCCCGATGGATGGTCAAGCTTATGAATATGGTGAATCTCAGTCATAGAGGGTGTATACTCAGGGAAATCGTTCATTATTTGCGCGAGATAACGGTTGACTGCCATAAAGACATTGACACCAATTGAGAAATTGGAGGCATAGAGGAGGGTGCCTTGACCCTTATCACACATATCTTTCAGATCGGGAAGTGCATCGAGCCAGCCAGTGGTGCCACACACCACGGGCACCTTAGAAACAAACGATTTAAGGATGTTCTCCACGGCTGTGCCGGGAGTGGTGAATTCAATCGCCACATCCGCGCTGCGATAGTCAGACGTATCAAAAGCGTCGGGGTTATCCACATCTATGATGCACACTATCTTATGACCGCGCTGCTTCGCGATCTCCTCAATCATATGGCCCATACGACCATAACCTATAATTGCGAGTTTCATTTATTCAGAGTCTTTTCTATATGTAACGTAAAAATAAGACAAAGTAGTGGGTCAGAAAGATTATTTTATTCAGAAACCCAAAGCGATATTGTCAATATACAGCTTCAGCCCCTCTGTGCCCACAAACGCCTCGCCACAGGAAGAGGATGCCATAATCAGCATATGCGTAGGCTGCGCATCTGCGGGAGCCCATCCCACCTCCTCCACCGGCACGAGTTTACCCTTGGAATTTCGGGCATAATATGCTTTCTCTCCGGAAAGGAGACCCATCCACGGCTTGTAGAAGGGTTCACGGGTGATGTCGCCGTAATGAATCGGGAGCTCGTGGCCTTTGGTCCACGCCACCGACTTGGAATAGCGTTCCCTGCCCGTTCCGACACGCTGGGCATAAAGTTTACCGTTGGAATCTTCCCAACGTTTCTGCAGCAGCACATATACTTCCGCATTATCTCGCCCCTGAAGGGTCTTTTTCGATGAAAAGCCGGTAGATTTTGTGCGTATATTCTCAGCCGGCATATCCACCTGATAATCGAATACGAGTACTTTAGGGCGTTTCGTATAGGGGACACCCATCTCCATCTTCGAAAACGGACCCTTGGTTGAGGTGATAGGCTCAAACATACGTCCTAAGAAGATAGTGCCTGCCACCATCACATCCATATTGATGAGACCGAGCACCTTCACCTCCTCCATTTTCGACTCAAGACAGGCACACATATCCCCAGCTCGATTATATGGAGATACGGTGTTAGACCCTTTCACAATACCCGACACCTTGGCATATACATTGCTTGTAGACCACGGCGACCCTCCGGTGTTGACATAGGGTTTATTACCCACCACATTTGCAGTCGGACCGATCGCATAGACCGTCTTATGCTTTCCCCCGATAAGCTTCGACTCGGATATGTCACGAGTCACCCATTGGGAGAAGTCACCATATTTTATAGGCTCAAGTGTGTAGGCATTGCCCAAAACCACCGATAGAGCCACAAGGGCTACAGCAAGTATATGTTTCATATTTTTAAGGGTTACGATTCAAGGTTATCCTGAGGCTTATCCAATCCTAAGAACACCAGTGAATCTCGTTCTATCTCTGATTTCACGTCACGTCCCGACAATACGGAGAGCTTTGTGAGCACATCCTCAATGCTCACCTCCGATTCATCGGTCTCGGCAAGTAACATTCCAGAAGGGACAATACCTACCGATTTGTCATTGAATGTTGCTCCAAAGGAGAGCCATATACCGGCATCGACAAACATACGGGCAATCGTAGGCTTACCCCGGAATCCGTGTACGAGCCAGTTCTGCGTCGGTTTAAGGTCTTTTTTAAGACCGATCACTATATCGTGAGCGTGTACACAATGTATTACCAATGGCTTGCCCAACTCCTCACTTAGCTCTATCTGGCGCTTCATTACGAGCATCTGCTTATAAAGGGGACCTCCTTTCACAAGGTCTATTCCACACTCTCCTATCGCCACCACCTGAGGATGACGGGCTGCCTTCTCAAGCTTTTCCCAAAGTTCATCGGAAATTTCACCGCACGTCAGCCAGGGATGGATGCCGACAGAATACAATTGTCCCTCTATAGGATTAAACATATCCGGACTTACGCTCACTACAGCCTCAGGCTGCGGAGCGGGATGATGAGTGTGTATATCAAGAATTGTTTGCATTGTAATTGAAATTTTAATATTAGGGCACCGGATCATAGCCGCTTCCACCCCAAGGATGGCAACGGCAGATACGCCTCACGGCAAGACTGCCCCCTTTCAAAGCCCCATACTTCTGGATTGCCTCCACGGCATACTGGCTGCAAGTGGGTTGATAGCGACATACAGCCGGGAAATGGGGAGAAATGGCTCCTTGATAGAAGCGGATAGGAAGAATCAGCAGTCTTGTCATCAGTGAGCCCATAGTTATATGTTTATTTTGATTTTCCCCTCAACTTTGCGGCGAGTCGGCTGAGGAGCAGTTTCATCTTGTTTTCTATTGTAGAATATGGTAAATTTTTATCGTGAAGATATATTAGAGCCATACCGAGAGTGCGCACATCAGGGTTGGAATCCAGTTCTTCCTTTAGCGCAAGGCGATTAAGCCGATAAGCCTCACGGATACGTCGCCGCATCAATACCCGGTCTACGGCATGGCGCCGTTTCTTCTTCGGCACCGTTATGAGCATCTGCAGAGAGTCAATCCCATCAGGCACCCGGTCGCGAAAAGTCTGTGTAAGCTCTTCCGGCGTAAGAGATCTCCACGTGAGGCGCAAAGGAAACTCATAAAGAGTGTGTCCTTCGCGGAATAGAGACTCCACGAGCGACCGATGACGCAGCTTCTCACCTTTACGGAGAGTGAGACGCCGGCGTGCCGATGTTTCCGACCGGTTTACAGCCGGATTTATGTCGGGTTGACCGTTGTTCATAACGCAAAATTACAAAAAAATAACCGCTCTACCAAATCTGCCGATTTTGTCATATCGCCATAAAATTATAAATTTGCAATCATAACAGCCTTTGCCAGACGAAAAGAGGGTAAGAATGCCCCTCACATTGATGTCTGACTTAGGAAATAATAGCATAATTATGGGAAAAGACCAGACTGTTTTGTTTCATTCTACGATATTCGGCCCTATCCACAGCCGCCGTCTCGGCGTGTCGTTAGGGGTCAACCTCTCCCCCTCCGACGGGAAAATATGTTCCTTTGACTGCATATATTGTGAGGCAGGCTACAACGCCCAGGGAGCCGGCAAAACGGGTCTTCCTCCACGTGCAAAGGTAAACGCTGACCTTAGAAACAAGCT
>CAMWIF010000098.1 GCA_947174225.1 uncultured Porphyromonadaceae bacterium
GTAAAGCTTCTACAGAGAAAAGGAACACTGTTCTCACTTTTAACCAGACTTTGAGATATCCCAAACAGACGCTTCGCATTTAAGAGTAAAGCTTGAGCGGTTCTCCGAAACACTATTCATAAAAATGGCGGGGGTGGAGGGGGTGGGGTGTGGCTTAAAATGTGATAAAAATGAAAAATTATGGTGTAAAAGATTGACAAGTGGGGGGTAAATGTATTATCTTTGTGCGAAATTTGGATCCCATCCGTGTCCTCGGGTAGAATGCGGTATGTAAATGCTTTGTTTCTCGGATTGAGTGCAGAGACTGATTGCTTTGTTTCTCGGGTAGAATGCGGAGATTAACGTTAATAATCCTCGGGTAGGATATGAAGAATAATAAAGAGGTAAAAATCTCATATTGGGCGGCTCATCTCACTACGATTGTGAGCGTGACCCTTGTGCTTATAATCATAGGTATCATAGCTCTTATAAGTATTACGGCAACTTCCGAGACACGCCGGCTTCGTGAGAAGCTGGAGGTGAGTGTGGTGATGTCTGATACAATCAGTGACGGCATCACCAAGGCTATTTCAGAGCGTATTGCCGTTCAACCTTACGCTTTGGGGGTGAAAGTAATCACTAAGGAT
This sequence comes from uncultured Porphyromonadaceae bacterium, assembly GCA_947174225.1. GTDB lineage: Bacteria > Bacteroidota > Bacteroidia > Bacteroidales > Muribaculaceae > Lepagella. The sequence continues at coordinate 627 of CAMWIF010000098.1, forward strand.
GAGGCTCTTAAGAATTGGAAGAACGATACCGGTGAAGACCTTGAAGCTCTGTTTGGCGTGAATCCGCTGTCTCCTGAGATTACTTTTAGCGTGAAATCGGACTATGCCACTGAAGCTGAATTGAAGAAGATTGAGGAATATGTGACAGCCATCCCGGGGGTGGAGGGGGTTGCTTTACCCGATTCGGCTATGGTGGAGAGTATGAACCGTAACATCGAAAAGTTCGCGTTGATTCTCGGAGTCATAGCGTTGGTAATGATCATCATATCTTTTGTGCTTATCAATAACACCGTGCATTTGGCTATATATGCGCGGCGCTTCACTATACATACTATGCAACTTGTGGGGGCGACGAATGGTTTTATACGCAGACCTTTTGTCAATAACAATATGCTTTCCGGACTTATTGCAGGTATATTGGCTGCCGGTTTGATTGCGATTTCGCTGGCTGCTGCTCCCAATGCCGGCTTCACTGATGTGAGTAAGCATATAACCTGGGAGATGTTTGCTATAGTGGGCAGCTCGCTTGTTGTTGCCGGTGTGCTTCTGTGCGGGGTAGCGGCGTGGTTTGCTACATCACGGTATTTGCATCAGGATTATGATGAACTATTCAAATAAATTTGAAGATATAAAAGATAGAAAATGGCTTTAAACTTCGACTTAAATAAACCCGAAGAGAGAAATAAAGAGGGCTTGGATCCTATAAAGGATAAGGACCGACCCTTTTCCAAAATTAATTATTACATGATGGGAGGCTGCGTGGCTCTTATCGTATTGGGCTTTCTGCTTATGAGCGGTGGGGGCAGCACGGTAGAGAATGGCTTCAATCCTGAAATATTTAGCACACGACGTATAGTGGTGGGGCCCATGTTGGCATTCTTCGGCTTCCTCCTTATGGCTTTCGCCATAGTCTACACACCCTCTTCCCGACGTAAGGAGATAAAGAATACCGTCAACAATAACGAATAATTATTAGTAATTAACGACGACTGACAGACAAGTATGGAATGGTTAGACGCTCTCATACTCGGTATAGTGCAGGGCCTTGCCGAGTATCTGCCCATTAGTTCAAGCGGCCATCTTGAGATTTTTCGTGAAATCCTTGGTATAGAGCTCCCCTCTGACAAGGTTTTGCAATTCGATCTTATCCTACACGCCGCTACGGTGCTTTCCACAATTGTAGTATTGTGGCCGATGTTTTCGAAACTTTGCCAGAGCTTTTTCGGATTCAAGCGCGACAATGATTTCTATTATGTGTGCAAGATTCTTATCTCCTGTATCCCTATCGGTATAGTGGGTGTCTTTTTCAAGGAGACTGTTGAAGCTTTTTTTGGCGGCGGTCTTACAGTGGTAGGTGTATGCTTGATTATCACTGCTATGCTTCTTAGCTTTGCTCACTGGACGGGTAAGAAGGCGGATGGTGATATGGTAAGTGCAAATAAGGGGCGCGACATCACTTGGCTTGATGCCTTTATCATTGGATGTTCACAGGCTATAGCAGTCCTTCCCGGTCTGAGTCGTTCAGGTACGACTATCGCTACCGGTATAATTATCGGTGACAAGCGAGATAAGGTGGCGTCTTTCTCATTCCTTATGGTGATAATCCCCATCCTCGGCGAGGCATTGCTTGACTTAAAAGATATTATTTCTACTCCCGCCGACCAGGGCGACACTGCAGTGGGAGCCGGGGCATTGATAATCGGTTTCCTTGCCTCCTTCGTAGTGGGCTGCTGCGCTTGTAAATGGATGCTCAATCTTGTTAAGAAGGGTAAACTCATATGGTTTGCCGTATATTGTGTAATCATGGGCATTGTCTGCCTTCTTTGGCGTTGATTACTCTGACATTAAGCAATAGAAATGGATTTTATAAGCGGAGAAATCATTGGTATAGACAAGCCTTTGGGCTGGACCTCCTTTGACGCGGTGAAACGTCTTAGGGGTGCCATACAGCGCAGGCTGCACGTGAAGAAGTTTAAGGTGGGTCACGCCGGCACACTTGATCCTCTTGCCACCGGAGTGCTTATTATCTGTACTGGTAGAGCTACTCGCAGAATAGAGGAACTTCAAAACGGTGACAAGGAATATGTGGCTACTATCCGATTGGGTGCCACTACTCCGAGTTTTGACCTTGAGACAAAGATTGATAAAGAGTATCCTTGGGCACACGTGACCCGGAAGATGATAGAGGAGGTTCTTCCTCGTTTTACTGGAAAGATAATGCAGGTGCCACCGGTGTTTTCAGCCGTGAAAGTGGATGGAAAAAGAGCCTATAACCTTGCCCGTAAGGGTAAAGAAGTGGAGCTTAAAGCAAAGCCACTTGAGATAAAGGAGATGGAATTGCTCTCGTGCGATTTCCCTGATGTCACACTTAGAATCGTATGCAGTAAAGGAACTTATATTCGTGCTATAGCACGTGACCTTGGCGAGGCTTTGGGAAGTGGGGCACACCTTATCGGATTGAGGCGCACGAGAGTCGGTATGATTCCGGTCAGCTCTTGTATGAGTATGGAGGAGGCTTTAGAGCGCATATCGACAGCGGAACTCACTTTCCCGGATGATTATAGGCTCCCTGCTGAAAATTGAGTGATAGAAGAGGTAACAAATATATACAATCATAAATCAGTAATGAAACTCTCACAGTTTAAATTCAAGCTACCTGAGAATCTTATCGCACAGTATCCTTCGGAGAACCGCGACGAATGCCGCCTTATGGTGGTCAACACCAAGACGAAAGAGATTACGCATCATATTTTCAAGGAGATATTGAATTTCTTTGATGATGGCGACGTGATGATATTCAACGATACTAAAGTGTTTCCGGCTCGTCTTTATGGGAATAAGGAGAAGACCGGCGCACGCATAGAGGTGTTTCTTCTGAGAGAACTGAATGAGGAAAACAAGTTCTGGGATGTGCTTGTTGAGCCGGCGCGTAAGATACGTATCGGTAATAAGCTTTATTTCGGCGATGACGATTCGTTGGTAGCCGAGGTAATCGACAACACCACTTCTCGCGGACGTACCCTGCGTTTCCTTTATGACGGACCGCACGATGAGTTTAAGGCTCTCCTTTATTCTATGGGTGAGACTCCTCTTCCCGAATACATTACCCGTAAGGTGGAAGAGAGCGATGCGGAGCGTTACCAGTGTATATTTGCCAAGAACGAGGGTGCCGTAATGGCTCCGGCTGCCGGTCTGCATTTCAGCAGGGAACTTCTTAAACGTCTTGAGATAAAAGGTGTGGAGAGAGGCTTCCTCACATTGCACAGCGGACGTGGCAATTTCAAGGATATAGATGTGGAAGACCTCACGAAACATCGTATGGACAGCGAAGAGATGTTTGTGGATGAGGAACTTGTTGAGATTGTGAACAAGGCGAAGGATGATAATAAGAATGTGTGTGCAGTAGGCACATCCGTATTGCGTGCCCTTGCCACAGCCGTATGTATGAACGGGCACCTGATGACATTTGAGGGTTGGACCAACAAGTTTATCTTCCCTCCCTACGACTTCACAGTGTGCAATTCACTTGTGTCGAATTTCCATCTTCCTTTGAGCACAATGCTGATGATGGTATCAGCCTTCGGCGGCTACGACCTGGTTATGAAAGCCTATGACGTAGCCGTGAAGGACAAATATCAGTTTGGGGCATACGGCGATGCTATGCTCATTCTGCGATAGTAGACTCGCTATTAAGCGTAGAGCGATCGGCATCTATCAGATCCAATAACTCCTGAATAGCATTCTCGCTGGGAATATTCTTCTTCACCAGCATTTTACCTTTATACAGACTTACTTTACCGGGACCGGCGCCGACATAACCATAGTCGGCGTCTGCCATTTCACCGGGTCCATTGACTATGCAGCCCATCACACCTATCTTGAGACCTTTGAGTTGTGTGGTGGCTGCTTTTACTTTGTGAAGGGTGGTCTGGAGATCGAAAAGGGTGCGACCGCATCCGGGGCACGCAATGTATTCCGTCTTGCTGATTCGCAGTCGTGCTGCCTGAAGCAAGCCAAGAGCAAGTGAATTAAGCTCTTCACGGCTGAAAGCGGGAGCTTCTATCCATACCCCGGAGCCGTAGCCTCCCAACAGCAGAGGTCCGTAGTCAGAACCTGCCTTTACTTGGAGGTCTTCAAGGTCAGTGTCGTCGTAGGTCATATGGATAAATACAGGGTTCTTACCACCCATATTTACGAAACGGTCAATCCACGATGCTATCTCTCCCGGACGGTTGGCGTTGGATGATGTGATCACTATAGGGAGGGAGTCGCCAAATAATTGTGGCTCAGATGCTGCGTCAACCTTATGCCACGTATCGGGGACTGCCGCAATGTCGAGACCGATAACGAGCGGGTTTGTTTCCTGCTCAAATCCGGGTACTTTTTCTGCTATGTTGCGTGTTGACTCGATAATCTTTTCAGGTTCATTTACCGGAGTATGACCTTCGCGACCACGGATATATTCACGAAGTTTTATAGCTACCGGAATCTCTTTTTCAGGATCTTCGGTTAGAGATACACGAATTGTGTCACCGATGCCGTGAGAAAGCACCGTGCCGATTCCCACTGCACTTTTGATACGCCCATCTTCACCATCTCCTGCTTCCGTTACTCCGAGGTGGAGGGGAAATGCCATACCTTCCTCTGCCATCTTACGGTCAAGCAAGAGCATAGTCTCCACCATTATCACCACGTTTGAAGCCTTTATAGAGATAACGATGTCGTTGAAATTCTCTTCGCGGCAGATACGCAGGAACTCCATTACCGATTCCACCATTCCTGCCGGAGTGTCGCCGTAACGGCTCATTATACGGTCGGAAAGTGAACCGTGGTTCACACCGAGTCTTACAGCTGTATTGTGCTCCTTGCAGACATTGAGAAACGGCACGAGAGTGGCACGTATCTTCTCTATTTCAGCTTGATATTCCTCGTCGGTAAATTCGAGTTTCTTAAATGTGCGGGCAGCGTCCACGAAGTTGCCCGGATTGATGCGTACCTTCTCACATGTTTCGGCTGCTTTGAAAGCGGCGTTGGGGTTGAAATGCACGTCAGCCACGAGTGGCACATCACATCCGGCAGCGTCGAGACCGGCACGTATATTTGCCATATTCTCGGCTTCACGTACTCCCTGAGTGGTAAGACGTACGAGTTCACCACCTGCTTCAGCGATGCGTAATGCCTGTACCACGCTACCTTCAGTGTCGAGCGTGGATGTGTTGTTCATTGACTGTACCCTTATAGGGTTGTCACCTCCTAACTTTACTTTCCCTACGGTTGTGACGGAACTGGGGCGTCGTTTATAATTATAGAATGACACGGAATTGATGTTTAGATTAATTTAACGGATCATTGTGAGGAAGAATACGCTGCAAAATCCTACTGCATATCCTGCAAGCACCTGCCACACGGTGTGACGGCCGAGCCATACGCGAGCCGAACCTAACAAGCCGGTAAGGAGGAGCGTCAGGATAAGCCAGAAGAAGAGTTCCGGTTCAGCAGAGCCATCTTTTTCTATACGTATCAGCAGAGCCACGACTCCGGCTATTCCTGCGGCGTGGGCAGATATTTTCCACCAGAAGTTAACGACAGTGCAAATGACAGTGGCTAAGGCACCTCCGGCAAAGAAAAGCGAAAGCCATAGTGGTGCGCCCTTTGCAGCCATAAACCAAGCCGTCACCCCAAAGCATACGATAGTAATGATATAGGGGACGAGTCGTTCTTGCCTACCGTTTAACCCGACATCCTCTATCATTCCGATTTTCTTCAGAAGCAGGATCAGCACCATCGGCACAAAGACGCATATGCCTGCTACGATAAGAGTGAATGCTATACGCATACCCATAGGGGCAACATCGAGGATAGAGAGGCCAAAGGCCAGCATCAGTCCGTAGACAGGCATTAGGAGCGGCACAAGCACCCACGACAATAGATTGGACACTCCATCGGTTATTTTCTCTCCTAAAGACTTGTCATCATCTTTATCTTTTGATGAATGGGTATGAGAGGAATTATCCGGTGTTTTTTCCGGTTTGGATTCGGGTTGCGGATCCGAATCAGGGTTATGTCGGTCGCCAAAAAGTCCACCCTTTCTGTTGTTGAGGCTGTAGGCATTGTCGCGGCCGTCGGGAGTAGGGACTTCGGGATAGTATGAAGATGTGTCGATTGACATAGTGGTGGTTTATGGTTTAGAGTTGAGGATTTATGGCAGTTATGGGGTTGAGGTCTTTTGGGGGTTGGATTGAGACGGAGTGGTCTTTACTGCCTGAAGGAAACGCTCCGGTATGGGCAATTCAAAACGCATATCCTTTCGGGTGATAGGATGTGCAAAGCGTAGAGTGCGGGCGTGAAGACAGAGACGGTGAAGTCGGCTCTCCTTGGCACCATATTTACGGTCGCCTGAGATGGGATGACCCATTTCGGAAGCGTGTACACGAATTTGGTTCTTTCTGCCCGTATCGAGCGAGAACTCTACCAAGGATAGCCCATTGGCACGCTTGAGCACGTTGAATCTGGTAAGAGCAAGTTTACCTTCATCCGGATTGTCAGTGGAGTAGACCACATACTGTGAATTTTCGGTGAGGTGACTTTTCCTGAAGCCTGAATCTTCCTTTACATATCCTTCAAGAAGAGCTACATAAAGACGGTCGAGCACCATATTGTTCCAATTGTGACGCAAAGTCTCCTGAGCTTCCTCCGACTTTGCAAACATCATAAGTCCCGAAGTGTCACGATCGAGACGATGAACTACATAAAGTTTATTACGTGGATCCTGTCGTTTCACATATTCGCGGAGAATGTCATAGGCTGATTCCTCTTTCTTTTGGCTCTGTGTGCCCACGGAAAGGAGTCCGTAACCTTTATTGATTACAATTACATCGTCATCTTCATATACAAGTTGTAGACGAGGGTTGCGCAGCACTACGAAAGGACGGGAAGTGTTGACCTCCACTTTGCTGCCGGGTGCTATCGGTGCATCGAAAGCGGTCTGGACTGTGCCGTCAATTTTGAAATGACCGTGGCGAAGCCATGTCTTCAGATCATTACGGCTCTTATCTTTAAATCTTTCGGCAACAAATGCCAAAAGCTGCTGTGGTATGTCAGACTCGTTAATCCAGGTCAGGATACGGTCTTCACGAAAAGCCCTATGTGGATTTCTATTTATATTGCGTGGCATTATAATATCTTATTTATCTAATAATATAACACTCTTAAAGGTGAAGAGTTGCAGGGGTGGGAATAATCATTGATGGTATTGGACGGCTGAACGGCGGAGAAGCTGATGACCAAAGCGACAGTAGAGGCACTTCCGTCGGTCGCAATATTCTTTTCGCAGCTGTATTAGTGCTTGCGATCGGAGAGCATCTTTAGCCTGTAGACCACATTGTTGCCAATCTCTGGTAATAGAGTTGGTCTCAGCCGGGAGAAGGGAAAGGAGGTCAATACCCATTTCTGAGAGTTCGGGTTCACCTCTCATAGTCCCGTAAGTATAGAGGAGTGGAGCTACTACGTTGATCAGAAGCAGAGTGATGCTCGACTGCGAGAGGGAATCGGATTGGGTTCTTATTTCGGTGTCAAAAGAGAAGTGGGTATGCCAATAGCCGTCAAGATGCCAGTCGAAAAGATTCCTCGCCTCCTCCTCTTTTCCCTTTGAGGCGAGCAGCCTTGAGAAAAGTGAAAAGCCCCCCTCACAAGCCTTGGCTAAGAAGGCGATGCGTCTGTGCGGAAAGTTCTGGGGGCGGGTACGGGCATATTTCCATAGACCGGGGCGCATAGGACGCAGACCATACTTGCGTGCA
>CAMWIF010000099.1 GCA_947174225.1 uncultured Porphyromonadaceae bacterium
GTATAGCCGGACCATCACATACAAGGCTCCTTAGCATTATCTTCGCCGCTACGGGAGTATCGACATCCGGCAATCGAAGCTCCACCTCCACAAACCAACGCCCATAGGCTTTCTCCGTGCGGCCAACCCACGTCACCTCAGCCGTCTCACCGTTGGCAATGAAATTCTTCAGTTTGTTGATTTTGCTCCAATAATAATCATTTTTTGATATTACTATTCTGTCGCCCTGCTGGAGAGGTTCCTCTGCATACAGCACCATATTGCGGATGGCTTTGTTGAAGTTATTGGCTCGTTTATTGGAACGTGTCACAATAAGAGTCTCCTCTACACCTACCGTTCCCCAGGAATCCGAAAGATAATCAGCGAGTTCAGAAGAATTTACTACGGTAATGTCCGGAAATCCCTTTTGGAAAATAGTGAAATTCTCAGGTGGGTAGTCGGAGAAGAGAAACTGACGTATTATAGTCGCATTATACAATATGCCGCTCCCTGCTGTCTGTCGCACGGGTACATCGAGTGAAAAACAGATAGGGTTGAGGCCAATCTCTTTAAGTCGCTCCGGATTCATTGCAGGGCTTTCTGTCATCCCTACGGGAGGAAGCTGTGCAAGGTCGCCCACGAGTACCATAGCCGAACCCGGTGCGGAGTAGATGTGGCGTGTAAGCTGCCTCAGTAGGGAAGAGGCACCGGCAGTGTCGGTGATGAGTGATGCCTCGTCCACTATGAAAGTGGTTTCCGCATCCTTATTCTCTGCAAGGAAGAAAGTGGTGTTTGACGGGTCTACCGAATTGCCCCGGAATATCCTTTTATGTATGGTGGATGCCCGATAGTCTGCCATCGCTGCCGCCACCTTTGCCGCCCTGCCTGTCGGAGCAAGTATTACTGTGCGCAGAGCCGCCCGTCGGATAGCTTTAACAATGGCTCCGATCACGGAAGTTTTACCTGTGCCGGCATAGCCGTTGAGCACAAACACGTCGCGAGGGCCTCTGTGGAGCACAAAGGCGGCAAGGGCATTGATAAGCGCAAACTGTCCCTCGTTGGGAGAGAAGGGAAGCTGTGATAATATAAGGTCAACAAACGATTCTCGGGTCACCATACTGCGAATGATTCTTTGGTCATACTGCGAAATTAGGTAAAAAATATGGAAAATGCGCGTTGAGATACTTTGAAAATATAAAAAATCGTGCAATAGGTATAAAAAAACGTGTGTTAGATAAAATAAGGTTAAAAATGCGCGGGATTTGAGGAGTAAATAAGAATTTTTTTGTAAATTTGCAATCGAAATAAGGGCACATAACCCCCCGATAAGTACTTCTGACCCTCGTGAGGGTCTGGAAAAAGACACAACAGTTTTTAAAACATATATAAGACATGAAAATTGCAAAGATTACAGGTCGCGAGATTCTTGATTCCCGTGGCAACCCTACAGTAGAAGTTGACGTAACTCTTGAGAGTGGTGCATTTGGTCGCGCTGCTGTTCCCTCCGGTGCCTCTACAGGTGAGAACGAGGCTCTTGAGCTTCGTGACGGTGACAAGAGCCGTTACCTTGGTAAGGGTGTGCAGAAGGCTGTTGCCAATGTGAACGGTCCTATCCAGGAGGCTCTCATCGGTATGAACGCTCTCGACCAGATCGCAGTTGACGAGGCTATGCTCGCTCTCGACGGCACTCCCACAAAGTCTAACCTCGGTGCAAACGCTATCCTCGGTGTATCTCTCGCCGTTGCCAAGGCTGCTGCTGACTATCTCGGTCTTCCCCTTTACAAATATATCGGTGGCGCCAACAGCTACGTTCTCCCCGTTCCTATGATGAACATCATCAACGGTGGTGCTCACTCTGACGCTCCTATCTGCTTCCAGGAATTTATGATCCGTCCCGTTGGCGCTCCTACTTTCAAGGAGGCTATCCGTTGGGGTGCTGAGGTATTCCACAACCTCAAATCAGTGCTCAAGGCTCGTGGTCTCTCCACAGCTGTAGGTGATGAGGGTGGTTTCGCTCCCAAGCTTGAAGGTACAGAGGACGCTCTTAACGTAATCGTTGAGGCTATCAAGAAAGCCGGTTACGAGCCCGGAAAGGACATCACTATCGGTCTTGACTGCGCTTCTTCAGAGTTCTATCAGAATGGCGTATACGACTACACTCACCTCAAGACAGGTGCTGTGAAGGAGGTTAACGGTCAGAAGCTCACCAGCAAGGAGCAGGCTCAGTATCTTGAGAAGCTGATCACCGAGTATCCTATCGACTCTATCGAGGACGGTATGGATGAGAACGACTGGGAAGGCTGGAGAGAGCTTACCAAGCTTATCGGCGACCGTTGCCAGCTCGTAGGTGACGACCTCTTCGTAACCAACGTTAAGTATCTTGAGCGTGGTATCGCTGAGGGTTGTGGCAACTCTATCCTCGTTAAGGTTAACCAGATCGGTTCACTCACCGAGACTCTCCGTGCAGTCGAGATGGCTCAGCGCAACAACTACACCGCAGTTATCTCTCACCGTTCAGGCGAGACTGAGGATTCTACTATCGCTGACATCGCTGTTGCTACTAACGCCGGCCAGATCAAGACTGGTTCTGCAAGCCGTTCTGACCGTATGGCTAAGTACAACCAGCTTCTCCGCATCGAGGAGGAACTCGGCAAGGATGCTCAGTATGGTTACAAGAAAATCGCTAAGAAATATTAATCTTACGATGGCTATATAGTAAGGAATATTAATCTTTACGATTAGCTAAAATAATTAAAATGGTCACAATCCACATTGGACTGTGACCATTTTAATTTTACTGTTAATCTGAGAATTTGCTGACAGCTGCTTTTGAAGGTGATTTTTGAGATCGCAGAGCTATACGCATCAGAGTCAACGGATAAAAAAAGAGATAGCCTTAAATGGTGTGAATATTACCATTTGAGGCTATCTCTCCGTTAGTGTGCGTGAGATATATTAAAAATCTGAAACCTGGAAAATTTATTCGTATTTAGCGAGGTCTACATTGCGCATATCGCCACTGCTGAGGAACTCGGTGTGGAAGGCGAGTGACGCACGGAGCGAGTGGGGTGTCTGGCCGCCTGTCGGACCACCCATATGGAGGTAGTCGGTGAGGACTTCACGATACATCGGGTTTGCGCAGTTCTTGATGATTTCCTCGGCACGCTGGATAGGATCCTTGCCACGGAGGTCGGCTATGCCCTGGTCGGTGACGATGATGTCGACAGAGTGCTCTGAATGGTCGAGGTGAGACACCATAGGCACAATGTTTGAAATCTTACCCTCCTTGGTGATAGAGGGGCAGGAGAAGATTGAGATATAGGCGTTACGTGCGAAGTCGCCTGAGCCGCCGATACCGTTCATCATTCTTGTGCCGGTCACGTGGGTTGAGTTGACATTGCCGAAGATGTCTACCTCAAGGGCGGTGTTCATGGCGATTACACCGAGACGACGTATTACCTCAGGATTGTTGGAGATCTCAACAGGACGAATCACGACTTTCTCCTTGAAGAAGTCGATGTTGTTGATCACATCTTCCTCTACCTCATTAGACAGTGTGAGGGAGCTTGTAGAACCGTATTTGCAGCGGCCACGCTTCATAAGGTCGATAACTGCATCCTGTATAACCTCAGTATACATTGCGAAAGGAGGAATCTCCTTGGCATCGGCAAGACCGTAAAGCACGGCGTTAGCCACGTTACCTACACCACTCTGGATGGGGAGGAAGGTTGAGGGAATACGTCCGGCGTGCATCTCGTCGATGAGGAACTTGCAGACGTTTGCACCGATCTTATTTGTGGTCTCGTCAGGGTTGGTGAAAGGCTTAACGCCGTCAAGGTAATCACTCAGTACAACTCCGACAATCTTTTCCGGATCAAGCTTCAATACGGGTGAGCCGATATGATCGGAAGGCTTGAAGATAGGAATTACGTCGCGGTTGGGAGGATCAAGAGGAAGATAAATATCATGGAGGCCGTAAAGATTGTGGTGGAGCTTCTCGTTAAGCTCAAGCACAATTTTCTTGGCATACTTAGCGTAAGTGGGGACATTGCCTACACCCATACCCACTACAACAGTGCCGTCATCTTTCACATCGCTCACCTCGATTATGGCAATGTCGAGATCGCCATAGAAGCCATAACGGAATTTCTGTGCCAGCTCTGAAAGGTGAAGGTCGAAGAAATGACAGTCGTGGGCATTGATGCGCTTGCGAAGGTCCGGAAGGTTCTGATAGGGGGTGCGGATGCCGATTGCATTGGCACGTGCAAGCACACCGTCGCAGCGGTCGCTGGTAGATGCGCCGGAGAAGATATTGATTTTAAAGGGCTTGCCTTCAGCGTGCAGACGTTCTGCTTTTTCTGCGATTGCCCCGGGGATAACTTTTGGAGCACCGGGGGCTGTAAAGCCTGAAAGACCTACATTGTCGCCGTTATGGAAAAGGTCGGCGGCCTCCTGAGGAGTCAAGATAGGAAATCTCATTACTTTAATGGGTTAGTTGTTTGTTTGCGCTGTAAATGTGCGTCCTCTGGAGGTAAGCACATATTAATAAGCCGACATCCTGCGATGCATGCCTATTTTTGCGCGAATTTAGTAAATTTCTCTCATATATACAAATATTCCGAAGGTTTAAAGTTGAAATTTTTATAATCAAACTTGAGTGTATTATTGTTATACCGTATATGTTTATACACGTTTTTATTCTATAATATAAAGAAATTACTATGTCTGATACTTCCACTTCAAATTCTCAAACGTCATCCTCGGCACCCGGTGATGCCCGGGAAGACGGATGGAAACTGATAAAGAAATATGTAGGTACAGGATTGCGATATATCATACCGATTGGCATCTCTGTAGGATTGATCATTTGGCTGTTCAAGAAAGTGGATTTTCATGAGGTGATGGTCACTATCAAGGAGGGATGCGATTTCTTCTGGATAGGGGTAATGATGATTATCACGATGCTGTCACATATGATACGTGGTGTGCGCTGGGGTATGCAGCTGCGTGCTGCCGGTGTCAAGAGGATGCCCGTGGTATGCGAGTGGGTCACGATATGGGGTGCATATGCCTTGAATCTTGTATTTCCACAGCTCGGAGAGGCTTGGCGTTGTGTATTCGTTAGCCGAAGAGAGAAAGCACCGCTCTCCACTGTGATTGGCACTGATGTCGGCGACCGTGGCTCCGATCTTGTGGTGGTGATTATGCTGCTGGTGCTCGCTCTGATTGTGGCACATCCGGAGTTGGACGCATTTATGACGAAGTATGCCTTTGGAGAGAAAGTTGATCATATCTCCAAATCGCCATGGCTATGGATATGCCTTGGCGGTGGTATAGGGGGATTCTGGTGCATATGCCATTATTTCAAGGAATATAAATGGGTGCAGACCCTTGACAAGAACCTGCATAACATTTGGGATGGCTTCAAGGTGATATTCACAATGAAGAAATGGTGGCTTTACATCATACTCACCTTCGGCATCTGGAGCTGCTATTTCCTTGAGACTTACGTCTGCTTCTACGCATTCCCATTTACCCGCCATCTCGTTCATGACCCCGGAATGGCATTGGGTTTGTTGCCCGGTTTGGTGGTGTTCGTATTCGGCTCCTGTTCGATGGCTATTCCATCCAACGGAGGTTTAGGTCCGTGGAACCTGGCAGTGATGTTTGCCCTCTCCCTATTCGGAATCAGTAACACACAGGGCACGGCATTCTCGATTGTTATGTGGAGTTGCCAGGCAGTAATGCTCATAGCTCTCGGTCTCTTCTCAGCCGGCTACATCACAGTGACAGGCAGGGACAATAAGCAGGTGGCAAATGTCCAAAAAGCATAATTAGGTTTAAGTATACTTGGTAATATAAAGCTTCATTGCCGCATTTCCAGATGGAAATGCGGCGATGAAGCTTTATATTGACTGCCTTTAACGCTGACAGCACTGTGTAGATAGACTATTTCGATGTTTTGCTGAGAAGCCCTACAAGCCAGAGCAGGAAGATTGCTCCTACTACAGATGTGATGAGATTGCCGATGATGCTCGTGGTATGGATACCAAGAATACCGAATAGCCAACCGCCAAGTACACCTCCGATTATGCCTACTACTAAGTTTACGATGAAGCCGAAACCACCGCCACGCATTAGTTTGCCGGCTACTGCACCGGCTACCAAACCTATAAGAATATACCAGATGAAACTCATAATTATTTGTTTTTGATTAAATACAGTTTTTATTTCTATGAACTGCCTAACGCCGATCCGACTCACACCGACTCGGCTTATGCCGTCTCACTTTTAACCTTACAACAATAAGTTTTTAATTATAGTTCATTTCACAATCCCCTGTCTAATGCGAGGATAACCCCATCCTCAGTCTCCATCTTATATTTTTAATTTGGAACGTCCGAAGATGTATAATCCTGAGGGTGGGAGAGGATGTGACGATTTACCGGCAGGGTAAGTTATAACGCTTACAAGACGACCGTCTGAGGAGTACAAAGGCTGCTGCCCGGCATTGTCGGCGTCAATCACAAGTGAGCCGTTTTCCACATATGCACGTATTCCTGCCAACATCTCTACAGCTTCTACCCCCGACTCCGGCACATTTGCCGAGGCTATACGGCTCCAGATGGATTCAGTGCCCTTATAGGATACTGCCTTCATACGATATTCGTGCAGTCCCGAAAGGAAATCCTTGTCAAGATAATATGTCTCCTTGCCGAGCTTATAATCAACGCCGGGATATATTTTGGCTATCTCTTCCCATTCACCCTTCTTGACGCGACGCTCCACTACGTAATGGTCGGCTGTCTCTCCGTTTTGGTCATAGAAACTTACACGCACACGTTTGGAATTGCGACTTGATGATATGATGCGCGGAGGTGCTATGCGCCACTCATGTACATACTCCGTATTTCGGTTGAATGCCGGTCGGGAATCAAAAGATGCAAAAAGTTTTCCCGCAGGGGTGAGTTTGTCCCCAATCATCAGAGCACGCGCATCCTCCACCCAGTTGTAGAAGGCGTGGCGTTCAAGCCAGTCGCATTTGTCGAAGGCATCCAAAGCCTTTTCCAGCCATTCACATTGCTTTGCGGAGTTTGCCTCTGTGTGCGGACGTGTCACCTCAGTTGTGCTGCCGTCTTCTTTATAGATTATATTGAAATCAGCGTCACGTTGAGGACCCTTTGCATCAGGCCATCGCTCGTGGGTCCAGTTTGCACCGTTGTTCCATTCTGTAATCCACATCGGACGACCGCCATATTTATTTTTACATAAGTCTGCAATGTAGTTGGCGAGATTGTATGGATCCTGATTGTCCCAATACATATGCGTGGCTACGAAATCCACTCTGTAATTGAGCGAATCGGCTTTCTCAAGAAATTCAGCAAGCCACCAGCCATTCAGATTGTCAGGTGCCGGCGACCCTACACGCAAACCGGATTTCATGTATTCGGGCCACATTTCAAGGGCAATCTCCGTGGAGAGATCCGATTGGTCGGCATGGTCAGGTTCGTTGAAGCCTAACATGGAGGCTGTGTTGGTGCGCGAATTTATATTGTCCCAGCCGTCCCACCATCTGTTATGGCGCATAGGTACGTACTCATAATCTTCAGTGGATTCAGCCCCGGCACCCCAGTCGTAAAACCAGCTTGAACGGGTGAGGGCAGTGGGTTCTGACCCCGACATTCCACGCTTTCAGACCCAATCATGGCGGCACACACGCACAAACGACACAAAGTCCAATCCGTCGGGCATCACATCCACCACGAGATCGTCATTGTCAGCTATGAATACGCGGGAATAGCCGGTGCCGTCAGGATTGTTCGCCATTGTGCAGGAGAATCCCTTTTTCAGACGGAATGATCTCACATTGTTGTCAAAATCTCCAAGCGACTCCTCCGGCAGGTATGATTTCTCTCCTTGCATTTCAGAGCGGTAGTAGCGATCTTGGTTGAGAACCATAGAGTTACCTTGACAATCCTCTTCAGAGTATATCACTAAGGGGTCAGTCAGACCGTCGGCCACTACGATTGAGCCATTGCCGTAGATTGAGAGGCGATCACGCTCAGGATTGAACGCACGTCCCTCAATTGAAATCTTGGAAAGATCAACCTCGGAGCAAAGAGTATTGGGGAAGATATGGTAATCTCCCGGATGCTGAAGGTTAATTTCGTCTGTGGCACACGCAACGGCTGAAATCGACAGCCCAAGTGCCAAAAGTGGAATTCTCATGAGATTAGGTAGGGTTTAAGGAGTGTTTATTTCTTGCAGTGTTTACAGGGATGGAAACGGCTTGAGCCGTCGAAGCAGTGGGTACAGAGTCGTTCCTTAGGTAGACCGATCGACTCCACAAGGGTCTCGATAGGATTGAACTTCAAAGAGGTGAGTCCGAAGCGGCTACGTATCTTCTCTACAAGTGTGTT
>CAMWIF010000100.1 GCA_947174225.1 uncultured Porphyromonadaceae bacterium
TCTGTAAGACGTGTGGAGGAATTGGCGCGTCAGCTTGCCACCCCCGACCCCTTAGTTGCGCCGGAGCCGAAACCCACCAAGTCTTCAAAAGACTATGGCAGGTTTGATGTGTTTGCCCATTCACTTTCAGATTTCTCGCCGACTCCGGTGAAATTTGCCCGCACTGCCGACGGCAAAGGCTCAATAACATTCAAATTCACGTCTGACGATGAGTTGCAGCAGCTTGTGGAGCTTTTCGAGAAGATGAAAAATTCCTGATATCTACTCTAAGACGTGACCCCTTAACTAATGAAAGTGCTGTTTACCATACCAACTTCTGTAATTGCCTACCGACATCGTTTGATTTTTACACTTATGATGCTGTGGGTAATGATAGGTGCGTCGATTGACCTGTCAGCTCAGTCTGCCACAGTGCCACCTGACTCCGCAGTCTATCTTGATGCGGCAGTCCTGATGCGTGAGCCTGACCATTATGGCTATGATGAGGCAGCCGATACGATTCCCACAGTCGTGGTCGATGAGAATTCGCCTTACGGACTTGACGGCAAGAAAATCTTTAATCCATCGCCTGACAGGGCAGTATGGCTGTCGGCTCTCTTCCCCGGTTTGGGACAGATATATAACAGACGCTACTGGAAGCTTCCGATAGTGGTAGGTGGTTTTATGGGCTTAGGCTATGCCACCAACTGGAACAATAACCAGCTCACCGAATATTCCCAAGCCTACCGCGATCTTATGGATAGCGACCCTTCTACCAAATCATACATGAATTTCTTTCCTTCTACCGTGAAGGAGGAAGACCTTGACAAGACGTGGCTCACAAACATTATGAAGCGTCGTCGCGATTTCTATCGCCGAAATCGCGACCTGTGCATCATATGCCTTGTGGGAATGTATATGTTGTGTATGGTTGATGCCTATGTCGATGCCTCATTGGCTCACTTCGATGTGTCGCCGGATCTTTCAATAGACTGGAGTCCGACGCTTATGATCAGTCCGGGCGACCGGAAACCGAGCCTTGGACTCAACTGGGCTTTTAATTTTTAATGCAATTTCTCAATCTCCCCATATGAAAAGACATTTCTTATTTGCAATCCTCGCGGCAGCTTCTCTCGCAGGATTTGCTAAGACAGATAAGCAGAAGAAGCCTAATGTGCTTGATTTGAAGACCAGCATAACTGATCAAGCCATCGTGTATCCTGAAAGTTTCGAGGCTGACACCCATAAACTTCTCGAAGGATGGTTCATAAAGAATTATACAGCCACCGACAATAGGTATGAGACGGAGCCAGATCCCGATGTGAGCGATGCCGAGATGGTGAAACGTCTGTCGGCTCTTCCTACTGTCATAGAGATGCCGTATAACCAGGTTGTGCGTAGCTATATCGACCGCTATACGAAAAGAGGACGTGCCCAGATTGCGGCCATACTTGGCTTGAGCCTCTATTATATGCCTATTTTTGAGCAGGCTCTTGAGGAGAAAGGGTTGCCTCTTGAATTGAAGTATTTGCCCGTGGTGGAGTCGGGACTCGATCCGAATGCCGTGTCGAAGCACGGGGCAACCGGTTTGTGGCAGTTTATGCTCGGCACTGCGAAAGGTCTTGGACTTGAAGTGAATTCACTTGTAGACGAACGTCGTGATCCTTATGTGGCTTCAGAGAGAGCAGCTTCATATCTGAAAGACCTTTACGCTATGTATGGCGACTGGTCGTTGGCTATCGCAGCCTATAACTGTGGACCGGGCGTCATAAACAAAGCTATACGCCGTGCTGGTGGAGAGGCAAAGAGCCACGACTTCTGGTCGATTTATAACTATCTTCCGGCTGAGACTCGTGGCTATGTGCCTATGTTTATTGCAGCTAACTATGTGATGAACTACTACCCCCAGCATAATATTTCACCCGTGTTGCCGGTGAAGCCTTTGGTTATGGACACGCTTCAGGTGTCAAACCGGGTACATTTCAATCAGATTTCGAAGGTGCTTGACATTCCTGTTGATGAACTGCGCATTCTTAACCCGCAATTCCGTGCCGACCTTATCCCGGGTAATGAGGCTGCTGCCTATACGTTGATTCTGCCTTCGCAGCAGATCCACGCCTATCTCCTTAGTGAGAACGATATCTATAATTGTGATGCCGACAAATATGCGCAGAGAGGCACTGTTGAGCCTGGTGAGGTGCCTGCTGATGCTATACATGCCGTGGAAGAGACGGAAGCGTGGCCCGCAGACATGGGCGAGGCTGATGTGGCTTTGGCAGCCGCACAGGGTAAGCCGTCGGTGATTGTGCATAAGGTTGCCTCCGGTGAAAGCCTTTATTCCATAGCAGAGAAATATGGTGTCACTGCTTCTGAAATCAAGAAGAGCAATAATCTCCGCAGGAATGCCGTGAGGGTGGGTCAGCAGTTACGCATCACTACTACAATGCCCGGAGATGCGGCTTCAAGTTTGGCTGAGAATGCCCCGGTTCGTCAACAATCCTCTTCCACCTCCTCAAGCAGAAAGAGCAGCAAGAGTCAGTCGTCAAATTCAGGGAGTCAGAGCAGCAAGAGTGTTGCGGCTAATCCCTCTACCCATAAAATCAAGAATGGGGAGACGCTCTCTTCCATATCCAAGAAATATGGCGTTTCTGTAGCTGCGTTGAAGGCGGCTAACGGAATGTCTTCTGATGCTCTAAAAGCCGGAGCGTCTTTGAAGATACCGACAAAGAGCAAGAGTGCCTCAGCTTCCTCTTCCTCTTCCAAGAAGAGTGGGGGAGCAAGTGCAAGTAAGAAAAGCACCGGCACCAAAAAGAACACCGGCACAAGGAAAAGCTCCTCAAAGAAGAGAAAAAGAAGATAAATAGTATAGAAATCTGACATATAGTTGTAAAATTGTAAATATTATATTAACTTTGCGTTTGCAGACCGAACTATAGATACCTTCGGTAAGTGGGAAGGTAAGTTGGGCTGTGATGACATACATAATGATAGCGTTTATCCGCGCTGATTCTTGATTAGTCGAAATTCTCGCAAAATTTCAGTTGGAGTCAAGGATTGAGCAACGGTAGATGCCCGTGGATATGTAATCTTTTTACTTTCGGTATGGTGTCTCATGATGAGATGCCATATCGGACGTATTAATTGCATATGATAGCGTGGGCTTCTGCGTTGCCATTCGACTCCAAAGGGCAATGCGAGAAGCCTCGACTGGTAGGATGGCAACAGATACAGACTCTCACGCTTCGTTTATTTTATAACATTGGATTGTGAGTCTTCCAATTTAATTATCCTTACATCAATGAAAATCATTTCTTTGGCAAAGTTTTTTGCACTGACGTTGATGACGGTAGGTACAGTTGCTTCTGCTGCTCCGCCGGTCATTGTGCCGTTTCATTTCACTCACGGTGGGTTTGTTGCAAAGGTTACTCCCGACGGCAGTTGGGCTGTAGGTGGACCTCGTGGTGGCGATGCTTATGAGACTACACAAATTGTTAATCTGAAGACAGGAGAACTGATCGACCTTCCGGTTGACAAAATCATCACTAAATCCGGCGATGAAAAGAAACCTGATGCCACTGTCTCTTATCACACTTGTGCAATTAGTGAAGATGGGAGTATAATTGGTGGTGGAATTGGTGGTAATCCCGCTTTCTATAAAGATGGAGTATGGACGCTGCTCGCCTATGATTATGTTGATTATCAAGCTGAAGTAGTATCGATAAGACAAAATGGAAAGTATATGGTCGGAATGGCATATAATGATTCTTTCCGAATGCATCCACTTCTTTGGGAAGATGGTAAACTGGTTGATTTGGAGGGTTTACCTGATAGAGATGTGAATGGCAATATGTTGGGTACAGGCACATGCACGATGCGTTTCTATGATATCTCTGAAGATGGACGTTATATACTTGGAGGTATGAGCACAAATGTGTCTAACGATGGATGCTGTTACTTTGTCTATGATAGCGAGAAAAAATCTTATAACTATCTCGGGGCAAAATTGCTTTCTGAAAAAATAGAGAGCGGTGAGTTATATCCTGAAAGTGAGGTTGAGGGTTCGGCTGCACCTATTCTAAGCCAGAATGGCAAGTATGTAGCCGGCACGGTGTTCTTACTATATAATGACGGCACTTTCTTTGGTCGTGATACTCATGTGCCTTTCCTGTATAATGTGGAGACTGAGGACTTCACTCTGTATGAAGGTGCCCAGAACGAGGATCTGATTATTCTTGGTGTGACCAATGATGGTCATATTGTTGCCTCCACCCCATATCTTAACACTGCGTTGCAACGTAATGTGGTTTTCCTTAGCGATGACGGGCAGTGGTATACCCTTGAGAACATACTTAAGCAGGAATATGGTATAGACTTTTGTGAGGCATCGGGTCTCACTATGTCAGGCACTGTATCCGGTATAAGTGCAGATGGAAAGGTGCTTACGGCTATGGGTCCCGGTGTGGTCAACGACGGCTATAGTGTGTTCCTTGATGACTGTACTTTCTTTGACGCCACTAAGAATGTAAATCTTCTAAGTGATTATGAGGTTATTCCGGCTGACAATTCTAAAATAGCATTGCTTGAAAATGTATATGTGAGATTTGACAATCTGTGTCAGCCGGTTAGTAAGGATGCTGTTGAGATTCGTACTTCAGATGGTAGTGTAGTGGCTAAATCGAAAGATATAGCCTTATACAACGATGAAGACCGACTCTATGAGATAACGTTTGACCTCGTTGACCTTGAAGGGGGTGTGAAATATGACGTGGTTATTCCTGAAGGCACCTTCACTGTTCCCTCGGTTGGACATAATAATAAGGAGATTGTGGTGTCTTATATAGGACGTGATACCAAGCCGGTGGTTGCCGAGTCTGTATTTCCTGCTGATAATAGTGCTGTCAATGAGCTGAGTATTTATAATATGATTACTCTAGGCTTTGATACTGAGGTGGCTGTCGTCACTGGCAAGACCGGCTATCTTTACCAGGATGATAAGGAGAGTCCCCTTTGTGAACTGATGTTGGTGGCAAGCGATAATCAAGTGTCGGCATATCCTGCTGTCGGGTTAAAGCTGATGAAGGATTCCGAGTATAAGGTAGTGATTCCGGAAGGGTCAATTGTAGATAATTTGGGATATTGTCCGAATGATGAGATTACACTTGACTATAAAGGTGCATACGAGATTCCGGCTCCCGATATTTATTCCGACTATCTTTTCTTCGAAGACTTCAACGATATGGCTGCTTCGCTTGCCCATATGCTTCGTTATGAAGGCGACCATAATGAGCCGATAGCTGATATGAAATACATGGAATTCGATGCCGACAACCAGCCTTGGAATTTCTCTATACGTGAGTCGGCAGATTCCTATGATTTTGTAGCTGCCAGCCATTCGATGTATACAAATCAGGGACAGAGCGACGACTGGATGTCAACATCTCAGATTACTCTTTCTAATGGCAAAGAGCATTTCTCGCTTAATTTCCAAGCCCAGAGTTATTACAAAAACAAAGAGGACAGGCTGAAGGTAATTGTGTGGGAATGTGAGGAGGTCTTTAATTCTCTTAATTCAGACATAGTAGATAGAATGCGTGACGAAGGGAAGGTTGTATTCCACGAAAAGCTTAGTCCCGGCGCAAAAGAAGAGGTGTTTGAAGATGATTGGGTAGATTATAAGGTTGATCTTGACCCCTATAAAGGCAAGAGTATTTATATTGCTTTTGTCAATGAAAATCAAAATCAGAGTATGATTTTCGTTGATAATATCAAGGTAGAGAAGATGGCTAACTATCGTTTGGGCTTCTTAATGCCGAGCAATGTAACCTCTGTTGAGAAAATCACAGTGGAGGCTTACGTTGAGGTCACGAGCGATGAAACTTTCAATAATCTTAAAGCTGTTTTGAGAGACGGGGCTGACAAGGAGGTGTCTACCTTCACCGCTACAGGGATTGACCTTTCAAAAGAGTCGGGAGTCTACAAATTTACTTTCGATAAGGAACTTGAACTTGAAAAGGGTGAGGATAATCCTTATTCTATGGTTGTGACTTTGGATGAAGATGAGCAGGCTGTAAACAGTTCAATTCTTCAACTTCTCTTTGAGACCACTAAGCGAGTAGTGGTAGAGGAGATGACAGGGGATTGGTGTGGCAACTGTCCGCTCGGGATACTCTGTATGGAAGAGCTTGAAAAAACAATTGGAGATAAGGTTATACCTGTGTCTATCCATAACCGTGATGAGTATGACTGGGCAGATTATTACAACTTCCTGGGTCTCTCAGCTGCTCCTTCAGGAAGAGTCAACCGTATGGAGAAAATAACTTACCCTGTTGTAAAATTAGATAATGGCTCTTACTCTTTCACTACTGTAACAGGTGACGAAACATTTAAGGACTATGTAGTTTCTGAACTTCAGTCTCCTGCCGTTGCAGATATTAAGATTACTGAGGCTGAATTTTATGACGGTAGTGCTAACATCGGTGTTAAAGCAGAGGTTAACTTTGCTATCAACGCATCAGATGTAAACTATAATATCCTGACTCTTCTTGTTGAGGACGGACTTCCCGGACGTCAGTCTAATTATTTTGCCGGTCAGACCGATCCTCTTCTTGGTGAGTGGGCTACAGGGGGCTCTTACAAGAATGTGAAATATCTGGATGTGGCACGTAGTATCTCTGGCAACTCTTTCTATGGAGAATATGGTTATATCCCCTCTGTCGTTAAGGCAGGAGAGATATATAGCGCAGATATTACTCTTCCTATTTCAGCCGTTGAATCATTGGATAACTGTAAAGTCATCTGTATGCTTATTGATGTAAGCACGGGCTACATATGTAATGCTTACCGATTAAATAACATTGGCTTTGACGATACCGGTGTCGATGAGATAAGTGATGTTGCCGCCGGAAAGGTGACTGTTGAGGATGGTGTCATTTATGTGGACGGTAATTCCTCAGATGTGGATGTCTACACTATGCAAGGTATTAAAGTGGCTAACCATAGCCTTGCTGCCGGAATATATGTGGTTAAGGCATCTGTTGACGGTAAAGTTATTGCTACCAAGATAGCTGTAAAGTAAAAGACAGTATACCTTAACTTCAAGGACTCTCAAGTCAGAATTCAGACGGGCATCTGTAATTGCAGATGTCCGTCTTTTATTTGTATAATTTTTTCTGAGGCGTGATGCAGTATTTTGTGGTTTTAGCTATCTTTATAGTATGAACCATCAATTATAGCGTGGAGCGACATCTGCATATAGATAATCATACTTTGGTAGAGGAGTGCAGAAATGGAGATAAGGAGGCTCTGAACCTCTTTTATCTCCGTTTTGCACCCCGTATGCTTAGTGTTATCCGTCGTTATGTGAGCGATGTGAAGGATGCGGAGGATATTCTTCACGACGGGTTCATAGTGGCTTTTACCCGACTTGGCTCTTTGCGCGATGCAGATAAGGTTGACTATTGGTTAGCTACCATTATGAAGAATCTTTCTCTTCAGTTTTTGCAGTCGCAAGACGTAGCCCAGATGCTGCACGATATTCCGGAAGTAGAAGATACTCCTCAGATTGACGAAATTATTGATCTGGCAACTCTTGAGACGCTGATTAAGAAACTTCCGGCAGGTTATCAGAAGGTGTTCCGTCTTGCCGTGCTTGAAAACAAATCACACAAGGAGATTGCCAAACTACTTGGTATCGCTCCCAACTCATCTTCCTCTCAGCTTTTCCACGCAAAGCTGATGATGCGTAAGCTCATAACCGATTATAAGAAACAGACAGGTGTATGGTGCTTCCTTCTCTTGTGTGGAGGCGCCGGAATAATGTTATGGCATAATCTTATGCCTTCAAAATCTTCCTCGTCATTATTGTCATATGAATCTACATTGCCTTCCTCAACTGCTAACCCTGCATTATCTTCCTCCTCATCCACTAACTCTACATCACTTTCTCCGGCTACTGAAGCCGCTATCCCAACACCTGCAAGCATAGACACAATGCCTATGCCCCCTTCCTCTGCCAAGCCGGCGGTATCCGTAGTGCAAGTAGCTGGTAGCTCTCGGAAAGCGGCTTTAGCTCAATCTATTTCTTCTGCTAACGTAGGACTTCTGTCAAATATAGTACCGGGAAACAGTGATGATACGGCTCTTCCTGTGGGTGATAGTGGCGAAGCCCACAATCAGCCAAATAATGAATTTTTAAATGGATTAAATAATGAAATTGTTAACGAATCAACCGACAATAGGGAACTTGTTGCTGCTTTATCTGAAAATATGGATGAGACAGGAGAAAAAAGTTCTGAAAGATCGGATAGTGTTAAAGTGAATGATATTCCGATGATGTCGGATGATGATTTATAC
>CAMWIF010000101.1 GCA_947174225.1 uncultured Porphyromonadaceae bacterium
CTTCGGCGCAGAGGGCGACTGTAAGAGCGCAGCTCTCTACCGCACGGTTTGGGTAATGTCGGAGGGTAAAGGGTGCTCATTCCTTGAGGACTACACTCTCAACTTCGACGGCGAAAACAGTTCTATCCTCCAGGCTCATATGCTTGAGGTATGTCCTCTCATCGCTGAGGAGAAACCGCGTCTGGAAGTTCACTTCCTTGGTATCGGTGTTCGCAAGAGCCTCACAGCACGTCTCGTGTTCACATCTCGCCCCAACCCCGGCATCACTGCTACAGTAGTTGACCTCGGCAACCGTTTCCGTCTAATTGTCAACGATGTAGAGTGCATTAAGTCTAAGCCGCTTCCCAAACTTCCTGTGGCTTCCGCACTCTGGATTCCTATGCCTAACTTCGAGACAGGCGCCGCTGCCTGGATTCTCGCAGGCGGAACTCACCACTCTTGCTTCTCTTACGAGCTTACTCCCGAATACTGGGAAGACTATGCTGAGATCGCAGGCATCGAGATGGCTCACATCAATGCCCACACCACTATCCCCGCTTTCAAGGATTCACTCCGCTGGAACGAGGTATACTACATGCTCAACAAGTCACTCCGCTAATTCCGCTCTGATATGCCCGAAAAAGCAAAAGCAACCATTGAAGCCGGTAAGGCCGTTCTCGGTATCGAGTTCGGCTCTACCCGCATCAAGGCAGTTCTCATCGACGAGGAGAACCGCCCCATAGCTCAGGGAAGCCACGAGTGGGAGAATAAGTTTATCAACGGTTTCTGGACATATTCACTTGAGGAGATATGGTTCGGAGTACAGGATTGCTACCGCGACCTCCGTAACAATGTCCTTGAGAAATACGGTGTTGAAATCCATAACCTTGCAGCAATCGGCATCAGTGCTATGATGCACGGCTACATGGCTTTCGATGACAACGGCGACATCCTTACCCACTTCCGCACATGGCGCAACACCAACACAGGTGAGGCTGCTGCCATACTCTCAGAGCTATTCAACTACAACATCCCTCTTCGCTGGAGCATCTCCCATCTATATCAGGCTATTCTCAACGGTGAGGAGCATGTGGCAAAGGTGGCATTCCTTACTACCCTCGCAGGTTACATCCACTGGCAGCTCACCGGCGAGAAGGTCATCGGTATCGGCGACGGTTCAGGTATGATACCCGTAGATCCCGCTACCAAGAACTACGATAAGACAATGGTTAAGAAGTTCGACGACCTTGTAGCTCACAAGGGCTTCAAGTGGACACTCGAAGACATTCTTCCCAAGATCCTCGTAGCCGGAGAGAACGCAGGTACTCTCACACCGGAGGGTGCTCACAAACTCGACATCTCAGGCAACCTCAAACCCGGTATCCCCGTTTGTCCTCCTGAGGGCGATGCAGGTACAGGTATGGTGGCAACCAACGCCGTGAAGCAGCGCACAGGTAACGTATCTGCCGGAACTTCCTCATTCTCAATGATCGTGCTCGAAGGAGAACTTAGCAAGCCTTACGAGATGATTGATATGGTGACAACACCTGACGGCAGCCTCGTGGCAATGGTACACTGCAACAACTGTACCTCCGACCTCAACGCTTGGGTAGGACTGTTCCGCGAGTATACCGAACTGATGGGTCATCCCGTAGATATGAACGAAATCTTCGGTAAGCTCTATACCAACGCCCTCAACGGGGATCCCGACTGCGGCGGCTTGATGAGCTACAACTACTTCTCCGGCGAGCCTATCACAGGTCTCAACGAGGGTCGTCCACTCTTCGTCCGCACTGTCGGCAACCGTTTCAACCTTGCCAACTTTATGCGTGCCAACATCAACGCAGCTGTTGCATGTCTCAAGATCGGCAACGACATACTCTTCAATGAGGAGAAAATCAAGGTTGACCGTATCACGGGTCATGGTGGTCTCTTCAAGACTCCGGGTGTAGGTCAGCGCATACTTGCAGCGGCTCTCAACTCCCCCATCTCCGTAATGGAGACAGCCGGAGAGGGTGGCGCATGGGGTATGGCACTCCTTGCCGGATACCTTGTCAACAACAAGAACGAGCGCAATCTTGCCGACTACCTTGAGATGGAGGTATTCGCCGGCAACACCGGTACGAGCATCGACCCGACAGAGGAAGATGTAGCCGGCTTCAATGCCTACATCGAAAACTACAAAGCTTGTCTCCCCATCGAGAAGGCAGCCGTAGCCCACAAGAAATAATAACGGATAATATCCAAAACGTCCAAACGGATGTGACTTCCATTAAAAGTCACATCCGTTTCTTATTATCTAAAACTCGTATTAAAATTTTTTACCTCAAAAATTCCACCCGTAAAATCATCCAAATCCGCAACACAAACGTCCAAAACACTATTCAAAACGTCCAAATAGACAAATTCAAGGCATTTTTGGACATTAGTGCTATTCAATAAATGATAAGGAATGTTAATTTTGCGCAAAATCTTTTAACACATAAATACCAAAAAACTCACCTACACCTGATATGAAAAAACAATTGACATTTATACTGCTCTTGGGATTTTTGCTCTTCTCCATTCCCTCCTGCAGCAACGATAAGGCAAAAGATGAGCCGACCCCCGTCACTCCTTCTAATCCTACCGAAGAGAATAAAACTGTAGGTCCCCCGGAAGGGAAAGAGGTATACATTCCCCAAGAACTGAGCACCATGAACCTTAAAGACAAGAACAGCCAATGGTATTGGGGACGCACAAAATCTACCGACGATGTGATACTTTTCTGGGCAAAAGGCTTTGGCGACGATCTCTCAAAGGCTCCCGATCTGCAGGGTCAGAACATGAAAGTGGATGCCGATAATCTCCTTTCCAAAGTGCAGGAATTTTACGATTACTATTACAACGAGCTGAAATTCGTAAAGCCGGGAAGCACAAAAGCCGACAAATACCGTATGATGGTTATGCTCGACTATTCTCTTGAGGGAACAGCTTACGGTGGCACATATGACAATGAGATCGGTGCGCTCTGGGTAGCGCCCAACCGTGTGCAAGACCGTAATATGAACGCTGTGGCGCACGAGTTAGGCCATTCGTTCCAGCTTCAGGTAATAGCCGACGGAGCGGGCGACGCTTGGGGTGGCTGCGGTTTCTACGAAATGACGTCTCAATGGATGCTTTGGCAAGTCAACCCGGAATGGACCAAAGATGAGTATTACCACTTTGAGGACTTCCGCAAACTTACCCACAAAGCTTACCTTCATCTTGACAATATCTACCATTCGCCATACGTGATTGAATTTTGGGCAGAACGCCACGGTCTCCCCTTCATAGCCGACCTTTACCGCAACGGCAAAATCGGAGAAGATCCCGTGCAGACCTACAAGCGACTCGCGCAGCTCGACCAGGAGCAGTTTAACGATGAGATGTGGGAAAACTACGCCCGTCTGGTGAATTTCGATATAGACCGCGTTCGTTCATATACGCGCAATCTCACCTCCGGCTGGTCAACGGCACTTGTTGATCTCGGCGACGGTTGGAAAAGAGTAGCCAAGAGCAACGCGCCTGAAAATTATGGATTCAATGTTATTGAGGTGGGGACACCTGCAGTAGGTTCTACAGTCACTGTCAATTTCCGGGGTGAAGCCGGAGAAGAGGGCTATGTAACTCGTAATAAAGATTGTGCAGGCTGGAGATATGGTTTTGTCGCCGTGGATAAAGATGATAAGGTGAATTACGGCGACATGCAGAAAGATGTCCAAGGTTCAGTGAGCTACACCGTTCCTGCAGGGCAGGAGCTGAAGAAGCTATGGTTTGTGGTAATGGGTGCCCCCACCCGACATTGGAGCAACACAGATTCAGGGCAGCCTGACGATGCCCAGTGGCCATATTCTATCGAAATCAATATTCAATAACCAAATAAAATCTACACATGAAACAAGACTTATTCCGACAAATGCGGACTTCAGGCATTCTGAAAGGCGGATTATGTCTGGCTCTCGCTTGCGGAGCCGGTGTGGTCTCTGCCTATGCAGTGGAACCACCTGCAGCTCTGGCAGCTCCTCAGAAGGGTGCCACCCATAAGCTTACAGGAACTGTCTACGATCAGAACAATGAGCCGGTAATCGGCGCAAGTGTAATGGTGAAAGGCACCACAATCGGCACAGCCACTGACATCGATGGCAAATTCACACTCAATGTGCCAGCCAAGGGCACTCTCATCGTGAGCTACGTTGGCTATGTGGCACAAGAAATTCCTCTCAACGGTCAGACAGAGCTTAGAGTCGATTTGAAAGAAGACACCGCCTCTCTTGACGAGTTGGTAGTGGTGGGTTACGGTGTGCAGAAGAAAGCTACCCTTACAGGTTCAGTATCATCTGTAGGCGGCGAAGACATCAAGAAAGTATCGGCTGCCAACCTCTCCAACACCCTCGCCGGTAAGACAGCGGGTATCATAGCCAACACACGTTCAGGTGAGCCTGGTGAGGACGGTGCAACAATCACTATCCGTGGTAAAGGCACTCTTGGAGATACCGGACCACTTATCGTTGTTGACGGAATTGCCGACCGTTCCTTCAGCCGATTGAACCCTGAGGATATCGAATCAATCTCAGTATTGAAAGATGCCTCTGCAGCTATCTACGGCGCACGTGCTGCCAACGGTGTAATCCTTGTAACCACAAAGCGTGGCAAGGAGGGTAAGGTAAAGGTAAATTACAATGGTAGCTACTCCTGGGCACAGCCCACACGCATCCCCAAGATGCTCAACTCATATCAGTATGCTACCTACCGTAATGAGTATGATTCCGATTCACGCCATGACTCTCCCGGCTTGACATTCGGACAGGAAGCTCTCGATCACTATAAGAACCATGATAGCCTTGACCAATTCCCCGACACTGACTGGTGGGATGCAACTGCCAAGAAATGGGCAGGACGCACTCAGCACTCCGTATCGGTGAGCGGTGGCAACGAGAAGGTATCCTTCTATTCCTCATTCCAGTATATGTGGCAGGACGCTCTCTATCGCAAGAGCGCACAAGACTACAGCCAGTATCAGATCACCAGCAACGTCGACGCCAAGGTTTCAAAGGCCATCAGCTTTAGCCTTGACATCCTCGGCCGTCAGGAAAAGCGTAATCGCGGTGTATACTCTACAGAGGACCTCTTCGGAAAACTCCTAACCATGTTCCCGGGAGCAGCCCCCTATTATCAGAATGGTCTTCCGCGTGTAGGATATGACGGTCCGACCAACAACTCCACCATTATGGTGACAGATGCTCCGGGCTATAACCGAATGACCTACAATATCCTCAACCTTAAGCCGAAAGTCCGTGTTGACCTCGACATAATCACCAAGGGCCTTTACGCTGAGGCTTATGCCGCACTTGACTTCAGCTTCAACTTCGGCAAACAGCTCAACCGCCCCTACGACCTCTATTCTTATGAAAATGGCGAATACGTAAATAAGCGCGACCAGTTAGGCCAGATCAGCGTAAACGACTGGTCAAATCGCTATCTCAATGAGACTTATAACATTCGTTTGGGTTATAACCGTACTTTTGCTGAACTGCATAGAGTGAATGCTTTCGTGGCATACGAGCAGAACAAATATACATATCACACGCTCTCAGGCTATCGTACCAATTTCATCTCCGACCAGATTCCGGAACTCTTCGCAGGTTCTGATGTACCCGAAGATAAGGATAACGACGGTTCAAGCGATGTTACAACTCGCCGTAACGTATTCGGACGTATCAACTATGACTACGACGGTAAATATCTCGCAGAGGTGACGATGCGCTATGACGGCTCCATGAACTTTGCCAAACATCACCGCTGGGGCTTCTTCCCTGCTTTTTCACTCGGTTGGGTAATCAGCCAAGAAAAATTCTTCGAACCACTTAATCCCGCCGTAAACTTTCTGAAGATAAAATATTCTTGGGGTAAGATGGGCAACGATAACATAGCCGCTTACCAGTATATCTCTCAGTATAAATACACCGATACGGGTGCTTATTTCGGAGCAGGTGCTGACGGCAAGATCAACAAGGGCTTCTATCTCTCACGTGTTGCCAACCCACTCGTGACTTGGGAATCAGCCAAGACAATGAATGCCGGCTTCTCTGCCAACTTCCTCAATAATAAGTTCGGTCTTGACTTCGACTGGTTCCGCTCGGTCCGCGACGACATCCTTTGCTATCGTAACGCATCAGTACCTTACTTCTCCGGTATGAAACTACCCGCTGAGAACCTCGGAAAGGTAACCAACACAGGTATCGAAATCGTGGCGAATTACCGTGACAACGCAGGTGACTTCACTTGGAATATCACCGCCAATTTCACCTACGCCCGCAACAAGGTGAACTATATGGATGAAGCCAAATCTACTCCGGCATGGCAGCGTCAAGAGGGCACCCCAATCGACGGTATGACTCTCTACAATGCACTTGGCATTTATCAGAACTGGGAACAGATAGAGTCAACTCCTCACATTGAGGGCGCATCTCCCGGTGACCTTATCTATGCCGATACTAACGGCGACGGCAATATCACTTGGGACGATGCCGTACGTTATGACTACAGCCCGACTCCGCGCATTATCTACGGTCTCACTCTCGCCGCCGAATGGAAAGGGATTGACCTCAGCGTATTCTTCCAGGGTCAGGGTCAAGCCAAACAGCTCGTGCAGCCCACAATGAATATGGCAACCGACTTCTACGAAGGCCGTTGGCGTAGTGGCAACACTGAAGAGGAGAACCTCAACGCCCGTTGGCCGAAAGCATTTATGGGTCAGACCTACGGCGACCAATGGAACGGCGTATCTTCGACATGGTGGCTTCGCAGCGCCAACTTCTGTCGTCTCAAATCTCTCGAAATCGGCTATACTCTTCCTCATAAATGGTGGGGCAACAGCGGTATCGAGAATATCCGTATCTACTTCAACGGCAGCAACCTCTTCACTATCGACGACTACAAGATTGCCGATCCTGAAATCGGAAACGCCATCACAAGCTATCCACTACAGCGCAGTCTTACAGTCGGTGCCGGTATAACCTTCTAAATCTTACAGCAATGAAACTTAAAAAATTATATTTACACTCAATGATGGTCCTGGCGGCTCTCTCGCTGACCGCCTGCAACGATGTCCTCGATCAGGAGCCGCTCGACTCGTTTACTGATGAGGCTGTATGGGGCGACCTCCGACTCGCTGAGATCTATCTCAACGCTCAATATGCTAACCTTATGCCCGAAAATTCCAAAGGTGTAATGTTCGCATCTCTTACGGATGAAGTCTATCATAAGCACAAATATGGTTCCGAGAACTACACTCAGGGCTATCTCACACCTGATCAGGCAAACCTCGGCTGGGGTGACACTATGTGGGATCCCTGGTATGACCACTACGACTATATTGCCAAGCTCAATCTATTCCTTGAGAGAATTGATGACGTGCCCGGCGACGACACCTACCGTAACACGTTGAAAGGTCAGGCACTCTTCCTCCGCGCATGGAACTACCACCTACTTTATGGTCTTTATGGTCGCGTAGTTATCGTTGACCGTACTTACGATCTTGAATATGAGTTTGGCAACGAGCGTCGTGCCGACCTCGATGAAGTGGCAGACTTCATCGTAAACGACCTTGATGAGGCAACCCGTCTCCTTGAACATGCCGGCTACGATAAGTCAGATCTTGGTCGCGCAACTCAGGGTGCCGCACTCGCTCTCAAATCCCGTGTGCTACTCTATAAGGCTTCCCCTCTCTTCGGTACCCCTTCACGTGAGAAATGGCAGGCTGCTGCGGACGCTGCCAAGGCGGTGATCGACCTCAACCGGTATTCTCTTAAGCCGGTGAACAGCTCTGAGGAATATGCAGCCCTATTCTATGATCCGACAAATCCGGAGGTAATCTTTGAAAAGCTCTTCGATCCCAAATT
The DNA here is from genome assembly GCA_947174225.1 of uncultured Porphyromonadaceae bacterium. Lineage (GTDB taxonomy): Bacteria > Bacteroidota > Bacteroidia > Bacteroidales > Muribaculaceae > Lepagella. Next base: position 7,902 of record CAMWIF010000101.1, read on the forward strand.
CGGTGCCGGTGAGAATACCTCATACCTGCATCAGGCACCTATGGGTCCCTACAACGGTTATCAGGGATGGGCAACATTCAACCCGACCCACGAGGTGGCTGCCCGCTTCCAGCTTGCTGACGGTACACATGTCGACTTTCCCAAAGAGAGTGACGAATATCCTTGGGCCAACCGTGAAATCCGCTTCAACGCCAACTATCTCCTTGACGGTGATATGTGGGGATATGGCAACGACCACCGTGAACTTGAACTTTTCATTTCAGGTGCCGATGGCATAGCGCCAGGCATCAACAGCAACGAGAACTGGGATTCCGAATGGTGGAACGTGACTGAAACAGGTTA
>CAMWIF010000102.1 GCA_947174225.1 uncultured Porphyromonadaceae bacterium
TAAAAAATACCTTCTTTTTTTCCTAAAGTAAAATTTTTTATGCTTCACTAACTTTGCTAAGTGGCTGATTATTTTGCCCTGAGGGGCTTAAAAGCTTTATGGTGAAAATTCTATTAATCTTCGGCAAGTGCTTGGAAGTAGCAATCGGCAATGGCAGTCCATTCCTCAAGGGTACCCTGTGTGGTGAAACCTTTCACTGTCTCCGGGTCGCCGAGATCTTTGCGTGCAATGTCTTCGGTGAGTGTCACTACTGTCGGAGCTGCTTCCGTATCCTGATTCCAGAAATCGTCGAAGCTGAAGGGAGCACGGTCTTCTTCTATCAGATACAGAACATCGTTGTAGCGGTAAAGACCCATAATGGTAGCCTCGCGGGTCTTTGAAGGGTCTTTCTTGGAGTGGCATACCACTACGGGCAGGTACTGGAAACCTGCTGTGGCGTTGTTCCAAAGTATAGCGCCGATTCCACGACTTTTCATATCGGCTATCATATCACTTTTCGCTTTTGCGAATAAGGCATCAACTGAGTCTTTATTATTTTCCATATTGTATTATTTTAAATAATTATACATTATTTGTTTCTATATTTATTCGATTTTGACAAGATGTTTTTGCTATATTATTTGTTGATTTAGTAAAAATCGAATCACTTATCGGTGCTTAGTGAGACGATTCGGAGATTGCCTGACCATCTTAATGGGTCAGAGACCAGTAAGCTTGGAGAGCAGACCAGGGAATTACTTTTTTGCCTTCAATCTCTACCCATTTACCGTTGAGACGGAGAGATACGTAGTCATTTCCGTTGGTATCTTCAAGGCACACCATCATAAGATTGGCACCAAGCGGCGATACTTCCCAATCTTTCCATTGTGCTGCTACGGCGTCCGGTTCACAGTAAGGGCTATAGCACCCGGGCAGCTTCATAAGGGCAAAGAGTGGGATAACTGTTTCGGCGTGTCCGAACAGCAGTTCGGCTTTGAGAGCTTCGGAAGTTGAAGATGTATTCTCGTTGGGCTTTACTGTGAGAGAAGCGGAATTGAAAGCCTTGTCGGCATTGGATACCATACGCTGAAGGAGAGGGTTGGCACACTCTGCCGGCAACGGGGAGAAGGTGCTTACCGAGCGTTGATAATAATGTTTCAGGTTAGACACTTTCCAGCAGTCGGCAAACTCCTCTTCAGTGAACCATTCAGCCGGGTCAGCCTCTATTCCGGCAGCCCGTAGGGACTGTAAAACACCATAGGCATCTAAAGAAAGTTTCTGTAACTCCTTAGAATCCACCACTTCATTAATCATACCAGCTGCGGGATTTACAGGCAATGTGGCTCGTGCATATGCTTCATAAGCATATCGCCACGGACCCTGTTCCAAATAGTCCACGTAAGGCTTGTCAGTTGTAAAATAGCGGAGTAGGGGATTAAGATTCTTACCCTCCGTAGTGGTGATTTCAAGGTCTGATGAGTATTGGGCAAGGGAATGGCAAAACTCATACATTGTCATTACCACACGTGGCACATAAGAACTTTCAGCCACTACTTGTCCTGTCTTAAACAATTCCGGGGCAGTAGATGCAAGCTCGTGTCCAAGTCGGCTCTCCTCCTCTATACCAAGGGCATTCAAGGCTCCCCAACGTCCATCAGTAACAGAGTCTACTTTATATAATAGGTTTAGGAAATCGGTACCCTTTGCAGTGATACGGTTTTGCCGACGAGCTTCTTCAAGACGTGATTTAAGAGCCTCCGTTTTCTTTGCAGAGGATAGGAAGCGTGCCCCGTGTCGAGCTATGTAGTTTACGAATACCGGCTTCATATCACTGTTCCAGGGTACAACGGAGTCGACTGTCTCGAAATCGTAGGGCATCATAGTCCCGTCAAGATGAGGAGAGAAAGCGGAAGCACTGAATGTAGCCAAGAAGGGTAGAAGTAAAGCCAAGACCTGTTGGATAATCTTTTTCATAACCTTGGTGGAAAGACCGGTTTTACAAACATATATTCCGGTCTTTCATTATGGAAACAATTATAAGAGGTTTTAGGTTTTAGGTCTTAATCCTTTGCCCTTCCATAAAATTTTTCAGACAGGACGTGCCGCCTCCATTGCAGTGAGGATTTTGAGGGCTTCACTTACGGTTGCCACATTTGAGATGAGTATGGAGCGTTTACCCTTTACGTCGCGGAGTTCACAACGCAGAGGGTTCTGCTGAAGATAGGATAATACCTTGCCGAAAGCCTGACTTTGGTAGTAAGCCTTGTTATCGTCGCCCACAAAATAGAGTCGAATCTTGCCACCCTTTAAAGCAAGACGTTCTATGCCGAGACGACGTGCAGCCATACGGAGCGGCACAACTTTAATAAGCTCTTCTGATATTTGAGGAATTGTTCCGAAACGGTCACGCAGATGGCGGCGGAATTCTTCGAGTTGCTCGGGACGTTCCATATTGTCGAGCTGCTGATATAGACTGATACGTTCACTCTCCTGAGGCACGTAGTCAGGGGGAAGACGTAGTTCCAAGTCGCTTTCTATGGTGCAGTCAGCCACAAACTCCTCTTCCTTGCCTGAGGTCAGTTCGTCGAAGGTATCGGCAAATTCCTCAGTCTTAAGTTCGAGCACAGATTCTTTCAGAATCTTCTGGTAAGCCTCATAACCGAGATCAGCTATGAAGCCGCTCTGTTCGGCACCGAGAAGATTGCCCGCACCACGAATGTCGAGGTCTTGCATTGCTATGTGTATACCGCTTCCCAGGTCGCTGAAATTCTCGATGGCTTGCAGACGACGGCGAGCCACGGGTGTGAGCGGATGACCGGGTGGCACAAGCAGATAACAGAACGCTTTCTTATTGTTTCGTCCTACACGACCACGAAGCTGGTGCAACTCGCTCAGTCCGAAATTCTGGGCATTGTTGATGAGTATGGTGTTGACATTTGCCATATCAATACCATTTTCAACTATAGTAGTGGAGAGGAGTACGTCATAATCGTGGGCAGCGAAATCGAGAATAGCCTTTTCAAGTTTCTCAGGTGGCATCTGACCGTGAGCCTTTATTATGCGTATGTTCGGCACAAGGCGACGCAAAGTGTTCTCGATTGTATCAAGATTTTCGATACGGTTGGATATGAAGAATATCTGACCGTTGCGGCTCAGTTCGAAATTCACTGCCTCCTTGATAACATCGTCATCGAATGTGGAGACATTAGTAACGATAGGCTGACGGTTGGCAGGGGGTGTGTTAAGAGAGGAGAGGTCACGTGCTCCCATAAGCGAGAACTGTAAAGTACGGGGTATAGGCGTAGCACTCATGGTCAGCGTGTCAACATTGACTTTGAGTTGCTTAAGTTTCTCTTTTACAGCCACACCGAATTTCTGTTCCTCATCCACTATAAGTAAGCCGAGGTCTTTGAACTTTACACCTTTGCCTATAAGTTTATGAGTGCCGATAAGTATGTCAATCTTACCCTCCTCAAGATCTTTGAGGATTTGCTTTACCTCCTTCGGTTTCTTTGCACGGGAGATAAATTCCACTCTTACAGGGAGGTCTTTAAGACGCTCCGAGAAAGTGTGGTAATGTTGCATAGCAAGCACGGTGGTAGGCACAAGCACAGCTGTCTGCTTAGAGTCGGCAGCTGCTTTGAAAGCTGCACGAATGGCAATCTCGGTTTTTCCGAAGCCCACGTCGCCGCATATCAGACGGTCCATAGGGCGAGGCGACTCCATATCAGCTTTCACATCCTGAGTGGCTTTTAGCTGGTCGGGAGTATCTTCATATATGAAGCTTGCTTCCAACTCGTGTTGCAGATAAGAATCAGGTGCATATGCGTAGCCCTTCTCTTGACGGCGTGCGGCATAAAGACGGATGAGGTCACGTGCAATGTCTTTCATCTTCGTCTTTGTCTTATCTTTAAGTCGCTGCCAGGCACCACTGCCAAGTTTGCTTATTTTAGGAGGTACACCTTCCTTGCCACGGTATTTAGATAGCTTATGGAGGGCGTGTATGCTTACAAGTACAATGTCATCGTTTTGGAAGAGGAGTTTTATCATCTCCTGCGGATGACCGTTGACATCTGTTTTCACCAAGCCACCGAATTTCGCAATTCCGTGGTCTATGTGAACAATGTAATCTCCTGCCTCAATCTGCTGGAGTTCCTTAAGACTCAGGGCAAGCTTACCCCCACGGGCACGGTCACTTTTCAGATTATATTTGTGGAAGCGGTCGAAGATCTGGTGGTCGGTAAAGAAGCATACCTTCTGCTCGTGGTCGGCGAAGCCTTCGTGGATGGTATGGTCTACGGGGGTGAAACGTATCTTATCGCCACGGTCTTCGAAAATGTCTTTCAATCGTTGGTTTTGATAAGGTGTATCGCTAAGTATTAGTATCTTATAGTCTTGGGCAAGGAATGTGGTAAATGATTCGGCTATAAGATTGAAATTCTTGTGGTAGATGGTCTGCAATGAGATTTGGAAATCCATCTCGGCATCGGCATGGAAAGATGACACTGCATCAGCTGCCCCACCGAATTCCACCACCTTCATCCTATCGAATGTTGCCATAAACCGGTCAGGGTTAACTACCTTTTCCATAGCTTTCGCATCCCCTTCGCCTGTCACGGTCACGGCATCGGATATTGTCTCGGAAGCTATAGCGCGTATGCGGCTCTCAAGCCAGGAAGTGGATTGGCAAAGTACAGGGGTTGCCGGATCAGCAAATTCGAGAAGTGAAATACCGTCAGCTCCTTCACGGGCATCGGCAGGCACTATTGACACCGAATCGAGACGGCGTTCAGAGAGCTGGGTCTCAACGTTGAAGGCACGGATAGAATCAATCTCATCATCGAAGTAGTCTATACGGTAAGGAAGTTCGCCGGAGAAGGAATAAACGTCAAGTATGGAACCACGCACAGCGAATTGCCCCGGCTCATACACATAGTCTACCTCCTTAAAGCCCAATTCGCGGAGGCGTATTTTCACTTCGCCCATTATGCTTTTCTTCCCGGTGGTTAGGTCAAGGGTGTTTTCTGTAAGGTCTTTATGTGACGGAACTTTCTCAGCCAACGCTTCAGGACACGTCACTACCCAAATGGGATGGTCTTTACGATGCCACGCATCAAGTGTCTCTGTGCGCAGTATCTGTGAGGGAGGGTCGGGCTGACCATATTTTATGTCTCGGCGGTAACCGCTGGTGAAAATGGCTACTTTTGATTCCCCTTCCGTCTGGCAAAGGTCGTGATAGATGTAGCCGGCGGCATCGATGTCGTCGGCTACTATTATATATGGATATTTCTTTTTTGGAAGCTGAGAGAAAAGGAGTGCCGGAGCACTCCCTTTTAGACCTTTAAGAGAAATTCGGTTGACCTTCTTATCATCGAGAAGGGATACGAGGGCCTTTATTCTTGCGGGGGTTGCAAACAGCTTCGCCGCTTCCTGCAAATTCATTTCTTTTTGTTTTTTGACTCACTTTTGTTTTGGGATTGACCTAAGATACTGTTAAGACGTGCCTTGTCGGAGAGAATTTCCCGAGCCTGCTTGAAAGCCGGGTCATACTTAAGATCCTGTATCAGTTTCCCTTTGTCTAAATAGTAACGGGCTGCTATTTCGGCTCCCAAATATTCGCTTATCTCGTCGCGTTTGTTGTCGAGGTCACGGTTGAGGTTGTGGGTGAGCAACGGCACAAGAGCATCGAGCGCCGCCTTGGTCTCATCGGTCATGTATCCCTCTTGCTCGGCTGTCTTCCTCAACTCGCCGAGAAGATCCTCACACACCTTATCATATTGCAGTTTCGTTGGGTCTATGCTCTGTTTGAAATCTTCATAAATCTCATCGGTCACTTCGAAATTCCAAGCGGGAGAAATTGAATCGTGGGTATTGGCGTAACGATTGGCAAAGTTCCATATAAAGTTATCACGCATAAGATTATAGGTGAGTCGGCTCACCTGATCCCATTCAATCGGCACGTCGGGGGTCAAGCCTCCACCGTCACGCACCTCACGTCCGTGAAGTGTCTTATATACGTTAGTAAGAGAATCAGGGGTACGTGCCACTGTTCCGTCAGGATTACGTTGTGAATAGTCGAGAGCCTGTATAAGTCGACCGGAGGGGATATAATATTTCGCGGTGGTGACTTTCAAAAGACCGTCGAAAGGAAGCTGGAGAGTACCTTGCACAAGACCCTTTCCAAAACTGCGCGAACCGATAAGTACGGCGCGGTCGAGGTCCTGGAGCGATCCGGCAGTGATTTCGGAAGCAGATGCCGAACCGCCGTCTATCAGCACAGCCAAAGGTATATCCGGGAATATAGGACTATGAGTGGTTTTGTAGATTTTTTCGGTGGAGGCATCACGTCCGCGTGTGCGTAGCACCTCAGTGCCCTTAGGTACGAAATTACCTACGATGTCAACCGCCTGTTCGAGAAGACCGCCGCCGTTACCACGCAGGTCAAGCACAATCTGAGTGACATCAGGATTCTGCTTGAATGCCTCCAAAGCTTCACGCACTTCTTTACCGCTCTTATCGATAAAAGATACGAGACGTATGTATCCGGTATTGCCGTCAAGCACGCCCCAATAGGGCACGGGAGGCTCGCCGAGTTTCCCACGCACCATATCGAAGGTGAGGATGGAGTCGGTGACGAATGGACGCGACACGGTGACTGTGAGTGGTGTTCCTGCCTGTCCGCGCAGGAGGCTGCTCACGGCTTCCGACCCCATCTTGGAGGTATCGACTGAATCCACACGTATTATATGGTCGCCTGAACGGAGTCCTGCCTTAGCTGCCGGAGCCCCCTCCATAGGATAGGAGATGTAAGATCCACCGTCGATCTGCAATATATAGCTGCCTATGCCGCCATAGTCGAGTTGGCCCGTGGTCATCTTGGTGAGATCGGACTTGTCGTCGGCGTCATAATACTCTGTGTAAGGGTCGATAGTAGAAAGAAGCGCACCGATAGCAGCCTGAAACGCCTCTTTGGGACGTATGGTATCCACATAGTTCATCTCCAACTCCTTGACGATGGAGTTGAAGGTGGTGAGGTTGCGTGCCACGGCTGCGTCGTGGCTTGATGACGGCTCAACGGCTCCGACAGTGGCGGCGCCTAATAGGGGCAGGGAGAGAAGAAGATGGTATAATTTCATTTTTAATATTTAGTGGCGTGTCAACTTAGCGACGTGTCAACTTTTTACAAGAATAACGCGCAATATAGCATATTAACGTTCTATTGCGAGTTGTGGTTTATTTTTCGGAGGATAGTCAACTGTGAAATGTAGCCCTCGGCTCTCTTTGCGCTCACGTGCCTGACGCATTATGAGATATGCCACATTGATAATGTTGCGTAGCTCGCAAAGTTCACGGCTCGGCTTGCTTACCTTAAAGAGTTTCTCTGTCTCCTCATAAAGGATATCGAGGCGGTTCCAGGCTCGGTCGAGGCGCAGGTCGCTGCGTACTATTCCCACATAATAGCCCATTATCTGATTTACCTCTTTGGCACTTTGGGTTATCAGTACCATCTCCTCGGGATGAGCGGTTCCTTCGTCGTTCCATTCCGGCACATCGGTGCGGAAATCATATCCCTTCACAGCCTCCACAGCATGACGGGCTGCCGCGTCGGCATACACAACTGCCTCGATAAGCGAGTTGCTTGCCAAGCGGTTGCCACCGTGTAGCCCTGTGCAACTACATTCACCAACGGCATACAGACGCTTGATTGATGACTCTCCATTGAGATCTACCTTTATGCCGCCACAGAGATAGTGGGCAGCAGGAGCAACGGGTATATAATCTTTTGTTATGTCAATACCTAAGGATAGACACTTCTCGTAGATGTTGGGGAAGTGGCGTTTGGTCTCTTCAGGATCTTTATGGGTAACATCGAGGTATACGTGATCGGTGCCGTGTTGTTTCATCTCGGAGTCTATGGCACGTGCCACGATATCGCGGGGAGCTAAGGAGAGGCGTGGGTCATACTTATGCATAAATTCCTCGCCGTCGAGATTGCGGAGCACTGCTCCATAACCTCTCATTGCTTCTGTGATGAGGAAGGAGGGGCGATCGCCCGGATGGTAGAGAGCGGTGGGATGAAACTGTATGAACTCCATATCGCTCACCGTGCCCTTGGCACGATAGACCATAGCAATGCCGTCACCGGTAG
>CAMWIF010000103.1 GCA_947174225.1 uncultured Porphyromonadaceae bacterium
AGGTAATACAGGAAGGAGTAGAAGAGCTGAAGCATTTTAATTTAAACGAAAAGAGGAAGAAGAGACGAACTCTTCCCCCTACATAAACTTTAAACTTCACACAAAACCTCACAGCAAGAAAAGTGCTGAACAGTATAGACAAAGTAAAGCCATAGCAATAAAAGTCCATATAATTTCTTATTCAGCTAAGGCTTTTTCGAGCAACTGATCACTGCTATAGATATGGTAGTCTGTGCTGATTATCTTGCCATCTTTTCCTACCAAGACACCGAAGGGAATGCTGGAAAAATTGAACAGTCCGTTCAGGCGTTTCCAGTCATCATCGGAAATAAAGATATGCTCACCTTTAATTCCTTCCTCAGCGAGCCATTTTTTGGCAGCATCAATCCACTTATCAGCATTGGCAATATATAAAGCCTTAAATGGTTTATCAGCCAACTCCTCCAACAAAGGTTTCTGCTCTATCATACCGGAATAACAGGGTCCACATCCTACACCCCAGAAATCAAGGAAAAGCACATTGCCCTTGTAGGGAGCTATCAGCTTCTTAAACACTTCTCCACCCGGGGTGCCATCAATTACAATGAAGGAGTCCGTATTTGAAGCAAGATTATTCTCTGCCACAAACATCTTCTTTACAAAGTCATTATATTCATCCATAATAACTTCATTCATAACGTCATAATCATTATGACGGATGAGAGGGGGAACAAGCCTACTGACACGTGTCAGGTTATCGGAATTAGGACGCATAGTAGGTGAATGAAGATCACGTATAAAGGCATTTGTGCGCACTAATTGAGCCACAAAGCAGTTACCCACACCTATTGAGTCTAAATAACTTCCTGTAATTTCATAAGCCTCTGAAAGGTCTTCTGCCATTTCATAGGCACCGGGAGAATCGAGAGATTTTACAACTCCATTAGCTACAAACATAGCCTCACGGAAGAGAAGGTTGAACTCCCACCGATTTGGAAGGATAGAGGCATTACATAACATCAGAGGATTATTATAGATTAAGTCCTTATATTTAAGGCGAGGCTGCATAAACCTTACATAATCCAGAGGTTCTCCAGGATGATAGGAATAAGTACTGTCGGTATCCTGTCTAAAACCGGGTCCCCTACTTGAATTGAAATAAAGGTCAAGATCCTCCATCACTTCACATATCCTGCCAATTGCCTTGGCACTCAAAACATCCTTTGCAAACACGCTGATAGGTAAATCACCAAGCAAACTTGGAAGGTCGGCTACCACAGAGTCAAGCAGATTGCCCAAACCCTCATTAGATTTATAAGTCTCTGATTGCATCGAATCCGTATTAGCCACATAATGCCTCCTCCATAACTTATCCAGCCCGTAGCGTGGAATAATAATACTATCAGTGAGAAGATTAATCACCACACCATCATCCGGTTTGTCCGTATAGCCGAAATATTCAACCACGTGTCCTTTCTTAGAATCAGGGGTCGTAGACATACACGATTCAATCGAAAGCGTGTCACCCGGAATCAAAAACAGATCCTTATGGATATTTCCAAGAGAAAAATAACTGTATTGGGGATAAGCCAGCGGCACATCAATCTCAAAGCTCCCATCGGGATTTATATCACCAACACTCACCTTTGAACGGTCGTGGGTAAGTTCATTCTCCGTCCTTATTGAAAAAGTCGTGACACCCCATCTGGGAGAGTAATCCATAAGTCTACCTTTCAAATGCGCTGTGCCATTCTTTTTGTAAAAGGAATTATTCGCATATCGTTTAGGGTCAAGACCGGTCCAAACCTCCGACGCTTTCTTACCGTTATCGATAATATCCGAAAGATTTATAAGAGTCGGATACACACGTGTCTCCGGTTGGTCAAGATGAATACCCATAACGTTATTCTTCAAATCTTTCTGATCAAACTCTACCATATCCACAACTTTTACCTTACCGGGCACTTTCTCGAAGATGAGAGTTCCCTCCTGATAACCGGAAGAGGGCATCCATATCTTTGTATCGAGTGGTATATCTTCCGCTCCTATAACCTTATACTGTAGCATAGTATCTTCCACATTGATAAGGCGTATAGTTGAAGCTATACGAACCCAGGCATTTGGCATATTCTGTAATCTGACCCCTAATCTCAGAGAGCTGTCGGTGCGCTCCACATCTGTCACTCTCACAAAACGGGGCTGAGTATCTGTTTTGGGCATAATTGCATACGCCGACACGAACAGTGTCATTAAGGCAATCAAAACTGGTAGTCTGTTAATCTTCATAATATTATATTTACGACTCAATAAGTCGAGTATGTATAGTTATAGCTAAAAATTCACAATTACGAGTAATCTATGGAACAGCAGAACTTATTCAATCTGCTCAACATATTCGTTGATCAGCTTTTCCATATTCCCGGTAACGCCCTCCATCTTCTTGAGTCTCTTCTTGCTCTCTTCCTGCCTGAAATCAAAGCTAAGGTTATTAAGGGTGTTGATATAGGCGATCTCATTGCGGTATTGATTCAGAAGGTACTCGTAATTTTCAAGTTTCTCCGTCAATACTGCTGTAAGCTCTCCCTTCCGGTTATTGTCAGGAGTTACCCAACCTTCCAAAACTAATTTCTTTTTTCTGTCCTTTACCACGTCTGACAAAAGATCATAGTTAGCACCACTGCCGATCTCATCACCCAAGAGGTCGGAACGTTGCTTAGTGATGAGTGAAACTGTGCCATTTACTGCTCCATTCTCATCTTCCGAAAAGGATAGTGCATAAATATCTATAAGGCGTGCATCCTCAGGATTCTTCTTACTTATTATCCACATCAATTCATCATTCACACGAAGTGGAATCGTCTCATCCCTCAATTTAACATCGTAACTGCCCTCTTGCTTAGGCTCTACATAGATAAATGCATAGCCATTTTTACTTTCCTCTTCAAAGACACTCATAGCTTTCTTGAGATATGAGTTATCTTTATCGCAATCAAACGATCTGATATTATACCTCTCTTGTAAATAATCGGAGTAATTTGCATACTGCCTACTTTTTTGGGGGGAGCCACAATGTTCATACAGAGCTTCAAGCGCCCCTTTTAGGGTATCATCATTTTCATTCGAGGCGGCGAAGGTAAGATTAGCTGTCACCGTCAGATTGAAAATAATCAGGAGAGTTAATAATGCTCTTTTCATATTATTATGGTATTATGGGTTACAAATTTTTCAACTATCATTATTTACAGTCTACATCTTAATGCTCCTGTAGACCTCTTGAATAAGGGATTCAGCCATTTCCACCTCAAGACGCATCTTTGAGACATACGACATCTGCTCCAGTCGTCTCACCTGCAATTTCTCCTCCTCGGTCAATTGCATATTCTCATGGCTTAGGCTTATAGCCTCCACATTGGCATAAATCTGAGAATTATGAGACATCATCTTATCAGAATTAACAATCCCTGCCATAACAGATTCTTCGGAATTGCTATACGCCATCTCCATAGGTAAGGGCATCTCCCCATATTCTAAAGGAATAGAGGTAACCGTAGGATTATCTGCTTTAGCCAACAACGAGGGAGCAGCCACAGCGTGTTTCTTTTTAGCAGCGGACCTTTTAACAGTGGTACCTTTTATTGTTTTACCTTTTCGTTCCACGCTGTCGTCGGTTGCCTTGGCAATAAATATCTCCTCTCTTTCAGGTTTTACCTCAACCGTACCCGAACCATTTATGCTGTCCGGGTATGAAGTAATACCGGAAGAGGCAATGCCGCCACCGGGAGTAATCATATTATTATCACGCCACGGAAGCAATAAGCATACCACAGCCACGACTGCCGCAGCAATCCCGATGGATGCCACCCACGGTAGTAACCACCTGCGACGCTTCGGCACCGCTTGAGCCTCCTTTATAACCCTATCTTTAAAACCGGCAGATACCTGGAAATCGCATTTCGGGCTGAGAAGGCTCTCGATATCTCCGGATTCATATATTTTTTTATCCATCTTCATCTCACTGTTTTAACTTTTCTTGAATATGTTTTATTGCGTATCGGTAGCGGGATTTCACTGTAGCCTCCGGAATCTGATGTAGCTCAGCAATCTCGCGGAAAGTCAAGTCATCATAGCATTTCAACCTCAACGTCTCCGCCTGTTCATAAGGTAAATCATCAAGTAACCGTTTTACCCTATGGAATTCCTCATAAATCTGCTTATCGGCTTCATTAGGAATCTCCCCGACCTCATCTATCGAGAGCAATATCTGCCTGTTTTTACGATAATAATCTACGCAGACATTATTTATGCTTTGAATCAGGTAGCCGTTGACATCAATAATCTCCCTGCCACCAACCATAACCCGGTAAAGCGCCACCAACACATCCTGCACCAAGTCTTCAGCCACTTCACGGTTGCCGATTCGCATAAACGCAAACCGGAACAGCCGATTCTGGTACTGATCGACAATGGTTTCAAATTGATTTATGTCAGGAGTTCTCCTTAGAGCCATTTGTTGTTTACCGATAATCTGTGTAGTGACTGAAATTCACTACATCTAACAAGACGTAAAAATTTGAAAATAGATTTAAAACCGATTAAAAATTTTATAAAATTTCTCTAAATCGCTCATTATCTTCCGAAATATTGCTTCCTCATACATTTCGACATATTGCCTATCTGAAATTAATATGTTAACTTTGCATCACACATCAGTCTCTTCTCCCTAACTAATCTGCCAAATCAAATAAAACGAAATAATAATTGATGAAATTCAGAATGTATCTCACCGGGGCAGCCTTTATGGCGATAGCTTTTTCCGCCTCTGCCCTTACCCCTCTATGGGTGCGTGATGTGAAAATCTCACCCGACGGTTCCAAAATAGCTTTCTCTTATAAAGGAGACATCTATACCGTGCCTTTCAACGGGGGAAATGCTACACGTCTCACTTTCGATCCCGCTTATGATTCCACACCTGTTTGGAGTCCCGACGGCTCTCAGATAGCATTTGCAAGCGACCGCAACGGAAGTGTGGACGTATACCTTATGTCGGCTGACGGCGGAACAGAGAAACGTCTCACCTACAACTCCGCTTCGGAATTAGTAGAAGCTTTCTCCCCGGACGGTACAGAAATCTATTTCTCTGCCACAATCCAAGACCCGGCTATAAGTCCTGCTTTCCCCACCGGAAGGTTAACTGAACTATATTCCATCAACCTTGACGGTTCCGGATTGAAGCAAGTGCTTCCCACTCCGGCTAAGGCATTATCCGTCTTGCCCGACGGAAAAATCCTATATGAGGATGTGAAAGGTATGGAAGACAAATGGCGCAAGCACCATACTTCGTCTGTGACACGCGACATTTGGCTATTTGATCCCGCCACCGGCAAACACACCAATATAACCGACCACGCCGGTGAAGACCTTTCGCCCGCAGGCTCAGCCGAAACAGGTACACTCTATTTCCTGAGTGAGAGAAATGGCGGCTCACTTAATGTCTACACTATGCCCCTTAACAATCCTGATGCCTCACCCAAGGCTATTACGGATTTTAAGGACCATCCTGTAAGATTCCTCAGTGTGGGCAATAACGACCGATTGGCATTCACATATAACGGCGAGCTTTACACAATGACTCCCGGCGGCACACCTACACCTCTGTCGGTAAATGTGTCTGACGATACCCCTGCCGAGCCGGTCAATGTGTCGGTATATTCAGCGGATGAGGCACTCCCCTCTCCTGACGGCAAACAAGTGGCGTTTATCAGCCGTGGCGAGGTGTTTGTGACCTCTACGGAATATCCCTCCGTGAAACAGATCACCCACACCCCGGCACTTGAGAGTGGTCTGTCGTGGGGACGTGACGGGCGTACTCTCTATTACAGTTCGCTACGTTCCGGCAAGTCTAACATCTACAAGGCATCTATAGCAAGGAAAGATGATCCGAATTTCTCAAACGCCACACTCATCGAGGAAGTGGCTCTCTTCCCGGAAGATGGCATAGAGCGCGGTTATCCCGAGTTGTCACCCGATGGTAAGAAGATGGCTTTTGTGCAAGATCGCACCAAACTTATGGTAATGGATATGGCATCTAAGTCGGTAAAAGCTCTTGACGGTGGCAACATTACCAACTACCGTTCAGGAGGATTCCCGGTAAAGTGGGCACCTGACAGCCGATTACTGACATTGGAAGTGATGAATCCCTCTCATGAGCCTTATGGCGACATTGCAATAGTAGATACCAAGACCGGGGAGTTCATTCCAGTGACCCAAACCGGCTATTTCGATCAGGAACCACGCTGGAGTGACGATGGCAACGCTATCATTTTCGCATCGGAGCGTTACGGTATGCGCAATCATGCCTCTTGGGGCTCGGAAATGGATGTGATGATGGTGTTCCTCAATCAGGAAGCTTACGACAAGTTCCGTCTTTCTGAGGAGGATTACGCTCTGCTGAAAGAGGTGGAGAAGCAGCAGAAGAAAGATGCTGAAAAGAAAGATGACGCAAAAAAAGATTCCAAGAAGAAGGGAAAGAAGAACTCCAAAGCCGATTCTAAGGAGGAAAAAGCCGAGGAGAAGTCAAACGACATTGTGATAGAGCGTGAGGGATTGGCTGACCGTATCGTGCGCCTTACCCCCAACTCCTCCCAGCTTGGCGACTATATCCTCTCAAAAGATGGCGAGACATTATATTACCTTTCCGCTTTTGAAGGTGGTTACGACCTTTGGAAAAAAGACCTCCGCAAAGGAGACGTGTCACTTGCAAAGAAACTCGACGCGGGTTCTACAGGTATGGTAGCCGACAATGACGGCAATATCTTCCTCATCGGACGCTCTGTGAAAAAGTTCAATCCCAAAGGGAATGATATGAAAAATGTGTCAATCTCCACAAAGATGAAGATTGATGAGGCAGCGGAACGTGAGGTGATGCTCGACTTCGTGGAGAATGAGGCTCGTGAACGTTTCTACCTCCCTGAGATGCCTGTAGACTGGGAAGCGTATGTGGCAAATTACCGTCGTTTCCTTCCCCACATCAACAACGGCTATGATTTTGCCGCTCTTCTCAGCGAACTGCTTGGTGAACTGAATGTATCGCACTCCGGCGGCCGCTATTACCCAAGCGGCACACCTGACCCCACAGCATCCCTCGGTCTTATTTTCAATCTCACAGTACCCTCAGAAGGGTTAAGCATTGAAGAGGTGGTGGCAGGTGGTCCGTTTGATCGTGCAACCTCAAAGGTGAAAGCCGGCGATATAGTGACAGCTATAAACGGAGAGCCTATTAAGGCTGATTCTGACTGGGCTAAGCTCTTCAACAACCTTACCCGCAAGAAAACGCTCGTTTCCTTTTCTCGTCCCTCTTCCGGTGAAAGCTGGGAGGAAGTGGTGCTCCCCATCACCAACGGAGCTATGAATAATCTACTTTACAACCGTTGGGTCAAGGCTCGTGAACACGAAGTAGACAGTCTTTCAAGTGGCAGGCTCGGCTATGTGCATATCCGCTCTATGGATGATGGCTCTTTCCGTAAGGTATATGCTAAATTGCTCGGCGAATATGTTGACCGCGAAGGCATCGTGATTGACACACGTTGGAATGGGGGCGGTCGTCTCCACGAGGATATTGAGGTGCTTTTCAGCGGCGATAAGTATCTTACCCAGGAGATTCACGGAAAGAAATCTTCTGAGATGCCCTCGCGCCGTTGGAACAAGCCGAGCATTATGATAATCTGCGAAGCTAATTACTCCAACGCGCACGGTACTCCGTGGGTCTACAAACACAAGAACCTCGGTAAACTTGTGGGTATGCCTGTGCCCGGCACTATGTCAAGCGTGAACTGGATTGACCTTCAGAATCCTGATTTTATATTCGGTGTTCCTGTAGTGGCATTCCGCACTGAAGACGGCACAATCTTGGAGAATACCCAGCTCGAGCCGGACATCAAGGTAGCCAACTCCCCCGAAGACATTGCCGCCGGACGTGACCGCCAACTCGAAACCGCCGTCACTACCCTCCTCCGCGACCTCGACAACAGCAAATAAGCCTATTTAAAGCGTCTAATTAGGACCATTAATACCATTCAAGTACTCCAATTAAAAGGATTCAAATAGGAGTCGGTCCCGAATCAGATAATTTTAGATTTTGAAATTATC
>CAMWIF010000104.1 GCA_947174225.1 uncultured Porphyromonadaceae bacterium
TTCTTCGCGAGATTGTCATCATTCTTAATGGATGGCTGTGCCATCTGGGGGTGTCCGTGGGGATAATCTGCACATTCCATAAGCGCAATGTCACCGACAGCCATAACATCCTCAAGACCCTTGACACGGTTATAGGCATCTACCATGATTCTGCCGCCACGTCCCATACATTCTGCCGGGATACCGGGCATAGGCTCACCCTTCACACCGGCGGTCCAGATAACGGTCTCCCAATATTCCTTTGTTCCGTCGCCGAAGGTCACATATTTGTCGCTGTAATCCTTCATCGTGGTGTTAAGCCTTACATCCACCAATAAGTCCTTCAGATATTCCAAAGCCTTTGCCGACGATTTCTCCCTCATCGCGCCCAACAGTTTGCCGGTGCCCTCCACAAGGGTTATTCTAACGTCGTCAGGCGACAATTCGGGATATTCCTTCGGCAAAATGAATTTCTTCATCTCGCCCAACGCTCCTGCCATCTCCACACCCGACGGACCGCCACCCACAACGAGGAAACTCAGCAGCTCTTTCCTGCGCTTCGGGTCAGGCTCCATCGCGCCGCGCTCAAGGCGGTCGATTATCTCATCGCGGGTATGCGCCGCCTGAGCCACCGTCTTGATGCCAAAGGTCATCTCGTCAAGACCCTTCATACCGAAATAATTGCTGGTTGACCCCGCTGCAAGTATCAGACGGTCATATTCAAGTGTCTCATAACTTGTGGTCACCTTCTTCCCTTTTAGATCAATATCCTTGACATGACCCATATGATAGGTCACATTCTTATGTCGGATAAACTCTCTGCGAAATGGGAAGCATATATTTGCTGATGCCAGACTCGAAGAGGCAATCTGGTAAAACAGTGGTGGGAAACAATGGAAATTGTTTCTGTCTATTACCATTATACGGAATTTATCCTTATTAAGCTTTTTCACAAGGTTCAGCCCTGCGAAACCTCCTCCAATTATTACAATTCTCTCCATCAGTTCTTAATATTTTAGCCCGTCGATAATACGGATGACCTACATGATTGTTAACGAAACCGGCACCGCTCAGGTGGAATCAAAGCATATACCGTTATATCTAAAAAACGACATATCTTTGCTATGGTTCACCCATACCCTCTTTTATTTACGCGGACTCACGTCTGTTAATACGAAGACGGGCCCCAGATAAAACTCTGGAGCCCGTCTTCATTATAATATTTGGAATCGTTGTATCTCGATAAGAGATTATCTTACCATAACCTTAGCGGCGATAGCCTTGCCGTTTACTATTGAGCGTACGATGTAGATGCCCTTGGCAAGATCACGGTTGGCCATCTGAGCGCCCTGGAGGTTGTAGACCTCAACATTCTCATCAGAACCATTCACGTAGATTGCACCTGCCACTACCTCAACCACAGGCTTAACATTGCTGATGACCTCATCAACTGCGGTGTCACCTACACCGATCTCATTCAGACGATAGGCATTCTTGATCTCACCTGTGCCGGCATCGACGAGCATACAGATTACCTTGCAGCTGCCAACTGACTTAACATCGTCAGTGACGGGGAGCTGGATATTGGCTTTATATGGCTCACCTGCCTTGACCTCAGTGGGAATATAACCGTTCTCGCCATGGAATGAACCGCCGCTCTTGCTGCGTGCCACATCTCTGTAGGATACGTTGACATAGCTCTTCTTCTCTGACCAATCTGCAAAGATAGGCTCGGGACGACCTACGAAATAGTTTGCCTGACGACCTGAAAGGTTATCTTCCACAAGGAGAGTGAAGATATTGTAATTGGCTTGCTGGGCATTCATCGCAAATTTAACCTCTGCCTCCACGTTGACAGTCTGGTCGCCGTCGAATTCTGCGCTAAGAATCTCGATGTCGGCTACTGCCGGCTTCTCAAGCTCTGTCAGCACATAGTCGGTAAATGTCTCGTTACCTGCCTCGCTGGTAAACTCATAGTCACTTGAGAGCGGAGAGAGAATCTCATCTATACGGTTGATCTTTCCGGTGGGATAAGCCGAGAACCCGAGGAACTGCTCATATTCGAGCCAAGCGTAATTGTCGCCGTTGTGGATAGACACGGGGATGAAGTTATCGCCCACTGTGCCCTCAAGATATTCAATAGCAACTATACCTGCCGGGCAGTTACCACACCAAGCGCCTGTCACCTCCTCAAGCACGACTCTTCTCGTGGTCTCGAAAAGAAGGTGGCTGAGCTTACCGCTAACCGTAATTTCTTCATCGCCGAGCTTCACATCCATCGAATAGTTGTTGATCTCACCTGCCTCAAGCGGAAGAGGATCGGAGAATGGGAATTTGTAAACGCCCGACTCGTTGTTGAGGTTAAGGTCTTTCGCCTCGTAAGTTGACACTGCCTTACCCTTATTATCTTTCAGGGTAGCAGTCAAGGTAGTGTAGACATTGTCACTTGTGACCTCAACAAAACCTACGGCCTCAACCTCGGTAGCCTCCTTCACTGTCTCAGGCATAATGAAACCTGCGCGGTAGTTGCTCTTCTTCACCACATTGATATTGTCAACGAAGATCACGCTCTGGTTCTCATTCTCATTCACAAAGGCAATATAGATATTCTTGCCCTTATAGTCCTCGAGATCGTAGCTATAGTCGGTCCAGTCCTTCTCAAGACCATCCTCGCTGTTGCCGGGAGTAAGCTTCTCATTGAGAATCACCTTACCCTCGCTGCGCATACGATCAACGATATCACTGTCGAGCTGCTGAAGCACCTCATCACATTCCCATACAAGCACCTTAAGATAGTCATTCTTATCCTTGCGGTAGTTCTGCGCTTGGAAATTGAGGATATAGTTCTCATTGCCGTTTTCAAGTCTCAGCTGGGGAGTGGTCATCCAGTCATCGCTCTTGCCTTTATTGATATACATAGAGTGGCTGGCGGCGGCGAAATCGGAGCTGCCCGCGTTATCGCGCACTGAGAAGTTCCAGGGCTGGTTGTCGGCGTCAAATTCCCAAACCAGCATCTCACCTATAGGCTCCAGATGGTCGCCCTCATAACGGAGCATCTGGGCAAGGGCTGCGCTAATGTCATTAAAGTCTTCATAGAAGAGATAATCCGAATAGGCATCGGGAGCAGGAATCTCATATGCACCGGCATAGTCAAGCTCAATTGCCTCGTTGGGGCAATAGCCGGTCAGGTCTAATATGACTCCGGCAGGGATGACAATCTTATAGTTTGTACCGAGCATAAGCTTGCGCGAAGCGGCGGGATATACGTAGACAAGATTATTGGAAGCAACCAGCTGAAGAGTGGTGACAGCTGCCTCTTGACCCTCCTGATAGAGATAGCCGACCTTGCCGGTCAAAGTCTGTACAGTGCCGTCAAATGTAAGGCAGACCATATTAGTAGAACCTATCTCATTCATTGCGCTTCCTGCCTGAGGAGAAACACTCAATACGCTTACCGGTTTGTTTTCTCTGCCGATATAGCTTACGGTGATCTCATTGTTAACGTGGCCAACCTCCTCAATAGTGAATGTGCCTTTTGGAACCACCACCGTGTAGCGCTCGCCGGCATTCAGAGAGGTAGGACCAAATGAGACTTCAAAGATGCGGTTATCATTCCTATAGACATCAATGCTCTCTGACTTGGCTACTACCTTGCCATCCTTGTCGCGGATCTCAACGGCATCCATTGCTACCGGAGTAGCAGGATATTCGAATCTTACGTAAACCTTGTCAAGTATCGCAATCTGGGAATTAGCCATTGGCACTACCGAATTTGAATAGAGAAGGTTCACCTTCTTGGTAGCGTCGAAAAACGACTCATCGTCAAGGAAGACGTTGTAACCGTCGTTTACCGCGCCCGGAGTCATGGCAGTAAGAGTCTTACCGTCAGCACTGATGCTCATAGCCGTACCGGAAAGACTGTCATAACCGGAAGCGTTTACAAAGTTCATGCCATATACCTGCTCAAGAATGTTCTCAAGAGAATACCATTGCTCGTTGTCGCTCAAGAACATCACCGTGCGGTTGACAGAGCTGTGGGGTGAAGAGCCTAAGATATGTCCGTCGTTGGTGACACCGAGGATAATCATATCCTCATGCTGATCACCTTCATATACCTTGAATTCCCCTGTCTCCACGTTGTAAAGGAAAGGCAGATAGGTGTCGCGGCCATACTCTGACTCAGGATCGTAAACCAAGAGGATATTGCCTACAAGGTACTTGCCGTTTTCGCTCAAGATAGGGGTCACAGTGCCGTCAACCTCCGACGAAGAGCTGATCTTTCCGGATTTCATATTTTCGATAAGAAACTCCGTTCCGACATAGTTAAAGCTCTCCTTCTCTCTGTTATAGACAAAGAAACAGCAGCCGTCGCCACCTACATTCGTGCTCATACCGCCGATAATGATATTGCCATCATTGGAGACAGTGTAGAAGCGCATGGTGCAGTTGCCCTCTCCAAGCGGATTGCCAAGCCAGTCGCTGTCAGGCAAGCCCTTAAGGTCATCGGTACTTACCAGAACGCCATCCTCCCAGAAAAGCGGAAGAATATTGAAGGCATCGTTATAAGCCATACCGGTGATATATTTTCCGTCCCCCTTTATTGAGGAGACTTCCGCATAGTAGCCGCTATAGGGTTTACGACGACCGTTGGGGAAATCCAACATCGTCCATACACCATCTTTCCAGAGGGCAGGCTCACCGTCAACGGAGCCGGCGATTACCTTACCGTCGGCACTTACAGCCGAGGTATAGTATTCAGTGCCATCCATGGGTTTGATCTCGTCACCCTCCTGATCAATGATAGAGTTGACGGGAAGAGTTATGAGCTCTCCGGTATTAAGGTCAACGATTTGCGTCTGGTTGCAATGATCTCCTGCGCGAGGCACACCTACAGCCCAAAGGCCGTCGGGGCTGACGCCTGAAACAAAGCCACCATGCGTAAAGTGGAACGGCACAATTCGAGGAGCCGCCCCTGACGCTGTGACTGCCCACATTGATAATGCTAAGGCAGAAAACATAGTAATGGATCTTGTTTTCATCTAAAGTCAGGTTATTATCTGATTTATGAATTATTGTTTTTAATAGCGTTTGATGGTTTTAAATCCACCATGGTGAATGGAGAGGCCGCAAAGCCGCTCCACCCTTTTAATAAGACAGAGGAGTCGGTATTAAAATCGACTCCTCTGCCGATGGAGAGTCGGATAATCAACTATGTTATGAACGTTGAATCACCGACTATTATTTTCAGCGTTAATTATCCTTAACTTTTGAAAACAGTTTTGAAGATGTGGATTAGAGCACAACCTTCACGCTCTTGCCATTGACAACCACAACGTAGACACCCTTTTCAAGAGCTACCACAGCGTTGCCGGCTTCAGCAGCTACAGATGCAACCTTGGCACCGTTGACAGCGTAAACCTCAACTGCACCCTCTGCACCGGCAACAACAATCTTACCGCCAACTACAGCTACATTAACACCCTCGCCAGCAACGACAGTTACACCTGTAGTAGGATCTACAGTATACTTGATTTCCTGCATACGGTTCGCGTAAGCCTGGAACTCAGTGCCTGTCATGAAGCAAGCAGCCGGAATCTGAAGAGTGTACTCACCTGCTTCTGTCACAACATTGTCAAGATGCATCACAAGTTTAACTACTGTGATCTCAATCTCCTCTGAATCAGGAGCGATTACCTGACCATTGTTGTCAATCTGAACAATGTCGTTGCGATCCATTACAGCTACCTCTTTGCCCTCTGCGTCGAGAAGAACGATATTTATAGCGTTGCCCTCAGCATCAATTCCCTGGAAGCCGATAGACTCCTTGTCAGCCTCAGGACAAGTGAACTCAAATGTATTAAGCTCCTTCACAACACCAGCTGACGGAACTACCGTTACCTCAGGACAACCCAAGTAGCAGTTGTATACATACTGCTGGAAGCCATCCTCATAATTCTCTACATTATATTCATAATACTTCGGATAAACGCGACGACCTTCCATATCATTTGCCACGACATTACATACGATGCCACCGCCTAAGCATTCCTCAAGTTCGGAAACCGGAATAGTGAATGTCCACTCAGTCTTCTCCTCATTTGAAGTAATGGCTTCAAATGGCTGAGTGCCCATATAAGCTACATTGTAGCCGCTTTTAACTTCACCCTCAGTAACGATGGTGACAGGAGCAGAGTAAACTACAGTGAATGAACGATTCTCATAGCTGGTGAATACGCTTGTCGGACCCGGCTCAGGTGTCACATCCTCAATCTCAACGTCGCTATATTCTATGCCTGCGGTAAGACCATTAATCACAACATCCGTATTCTGCAAGAAGATCTTTTCAGACTCGGGCACCTCAAAGTTCTCATAAGCACCAATCGTCAGGGTGTAAGTATTGCCCTCATAGAAGATCTCTGCACCTGCCTTCTCAAAGTGGAAGAGACCATCTTCACCTTTGACACCGACAGAGGGTATAGCAGCCTCCTTGCTCGGCAATGTCCATATGTTCCAAAGAGTAGCGCCGGTAGCGTTATCCTTAAGAATCAGCTGGAGCGACTGCGCATACTCATTCTTATTGGTAAGGATATTGAATACAGAACCTGCGGGAATACCTTCAAGAGCAGGATTCTCAAGAAGATTTGCAACAGTGCCGTCGGGGAGTGTTAAAGTCAATGTCTCAAGCTCAAGGGGAGCATTAATAACTTCCTCCGGAATCTCAACTACTCTCTTAGCAGTGTAGTCCCAGCTATAGGTAAACTCCTCATTGCTGCTGCCGCTTGTATAGCCGGAATTAGCCCAAGCCTGGTTGCCGATCACACCCTTAGGCACTGTGAGAGTATACTTGCCGGAAGGAATGTTCTCCAAGCCAAGCATAATCATATTGCCAAACATCTTATTAGTAAGATAATTGACAGTCTTGCCCTCCTCACCTGTGGGTGAAGGCTTGGAAGAGTAGAATTTATCACCGTTCTCATTGGTGAATACAAACTCATAACCCTCTTTTACATATGGGAAAGCAGAGAACATTATATTAATGTAGCTAAGGTTGCTCAAGCCTGCACCGTCATTGTCATCAATCACCGCGCCGTCCTTCGGAAGCACATCGGTAGGATTAAAGTCGTAGGTCACATTAGAATCATCACCCGGAGTATTACCAGCCTCGCCGATAGTGTAGGTGAGAACAGTCTCCTCATTCTCCATAGTGCCCTCGTCTGCAGTAACCGCACCTGCCGGAATGATAATATTATAGACACCATCCTCAGTGATGGCAGTAGACAGGGTGAGCATAATCTTATTCAGGTTATCCCAATCATCCATATCAAGCCCGATAGCTGCAGTAGCAACCTCTTCACCCTTATCATTGGTTACAATTGCCACATGCTCGGAATCTGTGGAAACCTCTGTCACAGCCCAGAATGTTGAGATTTCATCAAGAGAAGTCACTGTTGAGCCATTAGCAGGAACAGCCTCCTTAAGCACTACACCGTCAGCGCTGACTGAACCGCTACCGATTGTATAGTTCAATACCACCTCAGGGCTTGCAGCATCACCGTCATAAGTGATAATGCCCTGCGGGAAGACAACCATATACTCACCCGGCTCAGTAACCTCATCAAACGTAGCTATGAAGTGTGACCAGTCATCCCAGTCGAAGTCTAACTCAACTGCCTGAAGAATCATACCGGCTGCGCTTCTTAAAGTAACCTTTCCGGCTCCTACACCTGAATGATTGGCCACAGGACCTGCCCAATATGTATCCACAACTTTTATTGAATCCACATTGGCACCATCAGCGGGCTCAGAACTCTTCAAGCTATATTTATAATCAATTTCGTCACCCTGCGACGGTATGACAACATAATCAATCGTTATCTCTTCGTTAGTAGAAAGAGATGCGCCGTAGCTCTCACCGTTATACAAGGCGCCCTCAGGAATTGTCAAGGTATACTCACCCGGAGCATCAATAAGATCCTCAAGCTGGATATTCCACGTTGTGGTGGCTTCATCGAGTGCCTTGACAAATTTTCCGGTCATAACCGGTTCCGCAGTTCCATCGGTAACCCTATTAAGGGTAAGAACCATCTCAGTG
>CAMWIF010000105.1 GCA_947174225.1 uncultured Porphyromonadaceae bacterium
AAAACTCGTAGAAGTCGGGAAAATAGAGGAGATGTTGAGATATATTTTTGAATAATCGAAAATGGAATGTTTTAAAGAAGTTACAAAGGATTTGAACCATTGATTTAAAAAGATGTTATAAATGTAAAATTATTTAACATTCCAATATTAAAGTTTTCCTTTATGAAAATTCTTGCTCTGTCTATTGACAAAAGTGTGAGTCGATTCTCTGGCATGATGAGATGGTTTTCAATTGCAGCTGCCACAGTGGCAGTTGGGTGTGCCATTGGTAATGCCCAAAATCTCACAACTCCGGATGCTGCGACAGCTGGCGCACCGGATCAGCAGAGAATTGAATCTATGAAGTCTTCTACTCATTTCATTGGAGAAGGAAGTGGAAACCAAGCTAAAGTAGACTCAGTGAGGAAAATGTTGGATATGTTCTACTATGATCAGTATCGCCATTACCAGGATCCCAGAGCTCCTTATTTTATGTTTATGAGTCGGGGTGGCAATTTGTCGATGGGTGTTGGTGGTGTAGTAAGACTGAGAGGATACTATGATTGGAACGGTTCTATCCCCGCAAATGGTTTTGCTCCATATCTTATTCCTATCCCTAAGGATCCTACTTCAATGCGTCGTCTTTCTGCTACTCCGGCGGGTACCGGACTTTTCTTCACTATTTTAGGTGATAACTCCATATTTGGTAAATTTATGGCCTTCTTCCAAGCTGACTTTTCCGGATATGAAAATAGAGGATTTAAAATCAAGAAGGCATACATCACAGCCGGAGACTGGACAGCGGGATTAGCGACCTCAACCTTTGAAGACACCTCTGCAGAACCGCAGACTATAGATGGCGCGGGTGCTAACGGAGTCACAAGCCATACGGGAGTCTTAGTAAGATATATGCATACCTTTAAGGGTAAATGGACTGTGGCGGCAGGATTGGAATTTCCCGAATCGTCAACATCGGCTGATGGTGTCTACACAAAGGCTTGTAGCGATTATGTGCCCGATGTGGCGGCTTTTGGTCAGTATCAATGGAACGGAGGTGCGAGTCATGTCAGGCTTGCAGGATTAGTAAGAACTTTGGCGTATAGAGATCTTACTGCTGAGAAAAACTATAATATTATGGGTTGGGCAACCCAGGTGTCGACAGTCGTTAAAGTGATTCCGCAAATGAACTTGTATGGCATTGCTTCGGTTGGACAGGGACACGAATCATATACCACTGATCTTGCCATAGGAAGTTTTGACCTGATTCCTAAACCTGATGAAAAGGGCAGACTCTATGCTCCGACAGCAGTGGGCTATGTTTTGGGTGCGCAATACTATTTCTTGCCTAACCTCTATTCAAACCTGTGCCTTTCGGAGCAACGTTATTATCCTAAGAAGAATCCGGGTGACGGCCAGTATAAATATGGCTTATATGGGGCTTTGAATCTTTTTTGGGACATAACACCTCGTTTTGAGGTTGGTCTGGAATATCTTGCCGGAAAGAGAATGAACTTTAATGGCACGCACGGAAGTGCCAACAGAATGACAGGTATGCTGATGTTGAGCTTCTAAGTTGAAGCTTTGGAATCTGTAGAACTTGCTTCAGCGAAATAAAATCCTCAAATTATTCGGATAAACACCGGATGATTTGAGGATTTTGATTAATTTTGCATAGAATTGAACAGAGACACGATGAGTGTAATAGTAGATTATAAGGATGTAGATATAGAACGCGCTGAAAAGAGCGTTCTTAAGGGTGTGACTTTCTCTTTATCGAAAGGGGAGTTCCACTATCTTGTTGGCAGGGTGGGCAGCGGCAAGAGCAGTTTGATGAAAACTATGTATGCCGATGTCCCGATTGTCCAAGGGGTCAGAGCTAATGTATTAGGTTACGACCTGATAGAGATAAAGAAAAAGCAGATTCCCTATTTACGAAGGAAGATAGGAATAGTGTTTCAGGATTTCCAGCTCCTGCAAGACAGATCTGTAAGCGGTAATCTAAGGTTTGTGTTGCGTGCAACAGGATGGAAAGATAAAAGTGAGGCAGACGATAGGATAGAGGAGGTGCTGGAAGCTGTGGGCATGGCAAATAAAAGTTATAAGATGCCCCATGAACTTAGTGGGGGCGAGCAACAACGAATAGTCATAGCACGAGCCTTGCTTAACAAGCCGGATCTGATCATTGCAGATGAGCCGACCGGCAATCTTGACCCGCAGACAGGCTATCAGATCGTGACACTTCTGCACAAGCTCGCTGAAAGGGGACATTGTGTGGTAATGGCTACGCATAATCTCCAACTTGTGGCTGATTTTCCCGGAAAAGTGCTTCGATGTGAAGGAAAACATCTAATATCGGAGAAATAATAAGAGAAAAATTTCTCTAATTAAAAGAGAATTCCTAAATTTGCATCTGAAGAACGAATGATGACTATTTGCTCTTATAGGGTAAGGTCTTGCCAAACTGGCAAGGCAATGCCGCTAACAGAATGAACAAATCAACTTTTCATAATAAGCTTTAACCATTCATGGCAAACAACCAAGAAAAACTGTTCGACATGTTCGAGCCTGTCTCTACTGAAGACTGGGTAGCGAAAATCAATGTCGACCTCAAGGGCGCCGATTTCAATAAGAAACTCGTGTGGCGTACAAACGAGGGCTTCAACGTAATGCCATTCTACAGAAGGAGTGATTTGAAGGAACTTGCCCATATGGGTACAGTGCCTGGACAATTCCCCTATGTGAGAGGCACAAAAGATTCAAACAATTGGCTGATACGTCAGCAGATTCAGGGTAATACTCCTGAAGAGGTAAACAGCGAGGCACGTCATGCCATTGACCGTGGTGTAGACTCAATAGGAATCAAATTGGGTCGTAACATTACAGCAGAGCAATTGGCTCTTGTGCTTCAAGACATAGATTTGAAAAAGATTGAGGTAAACGTAAGCTGCTGTATGGGCAAAGCAGTGGAAATAGCCCATATGCTTGTAGCGTATCTCAAGGAGAAGGGTCTGGAGAATGATTTCCGTGGCTCTATCGATTTCAATCCGTTTAAGCGTCTTCTCCGTCATGGCCTTGACTTCCCGCGTGACCTCAAAGAGGAGGCCTTGGCAATGTATGAGGCAGTGAAGGATGTGCCCAATCTGAAGTGTTATGCGGTAGATTCCTATATGTTGAACAATGCCGGTGCCTATATCACACAGGAGCTTGGCTATGCTCTTGCCTGGGGTGCGGAGTGGATGACCCTTCTTACAGAGGCTGGTCTTACTCCTTGCGAAGTGGCAAAGCGCATTAAGTTCAATATGGGCATCTCTTCCAACTATTTTATGGAATTGGCAAAATTCCGCGCCGCTCGTATGCTTTGGGCAGAAATAGTTAAGGCTTACGGTGCAGAGGATGACTGCTGCAAGATGACCGTACATGCTGTGACAAGCCAGTTTAACCAGACCATCTACGATGCTCATGTCAATCTGCTACGCTCTATGACAGAGACAATGAGTGCAGCCTTGGCAGGCGTTGATTCAATCGAAACACTTCCTTTCGACCTTCAGTATAAGCGTCCGGATGAGTTCAGCGAGAGAATTGCCCGCAATCAGCAGTTGCTTCTCCGTGAGGAGAGCCATCTTAACAAGGTGGTTGACCCTGCCGGTGGCTCGTATTATATTGAGAACCTTACAGCCTCTATTGCCAAGGTGGCATGGGAGCTCTTTAACAAGGTAGAAGATGAGGGTGGTTTCCTTGCTCTTCTCAAGAAAGGCGAGATTCAGAAGGCAGTAAATGAAAGTGGTGTTAAGCGTCATACGGACGTGGCACGTAGAAAGGAAATACTTCTTGGCACCAACCAGTATCCTAACTTCAATGAGAAGGCTCTTGATAAGATTGAAAGAGACCACGATGGTGGTTGCGGATGCCATCCCGAGGTTGAAGATGGTGCTGTTGAATCGCTTATTTTCGACCGTGCTGCAAGCCAGTTTGAGCAGCTTCGTCTTGACACCGAGAGAAGCGGCAAGCGTCCGAAAGTATTTATGCTCACCATCGGCAATTTGGCTATGCGTCTTGCAAGAGCACAGTTCTCTGCCAATTTCTTCGGATGTGCAGGATATGAGATCATTGACAATATCGGTTTCGACACTGTTAAAGAGGGTGTGGATGCCGCAATTGAGAAGGGTGCCGATGTTGTGGTGCTTTGCTCAAGCGATGATGAATATGCCACTTACGCTCCCGAGGCATTCAAAGAACTTGACGGTCGTGCAATGTTTGTTGTGGCCGGAGCTCCCGCATGTATGGAGGAACTTAAAGCTCAGGGAATCGAAGAATTTATCCACGTGCGCGTAAATGTGCTCGATACCTTGATCAAGTTTAACGCCAAACTCCTCAACTGAAAATGAGACCGAATTTCAAAGATATCAATATAGAGGCAGCAATTTCAGAAAGACATGCTGCACCTGCTTCCAACGGTAAGGAGGCAGAATGGATCACTGCGGAGCTTATCCCTGTGAAATCTGTATATACAGAAGAAGATCTTAACGGTCTGGAACACCTTGATTATGTATCCGGTCTTCCTCCGTTCCTTCGTGGCCCTTACAGTGCGATGTATCCACTTCGCCCGTGGACTATCCGTCAGTATGCCGGTTTCTCGACAGCTGCCGAGTCTAATGCGTTCTATCGTCGTAACCTTGCTTCAGGTCAGAAGGGTCTCTCTGTTGCTTTTGACCTTCCCACCCATCGTGGCTATGATGCAAACCACGAGCGTGTAGTGGGCGATGTAGGTAAGGCAGGCGTTTCAATATGCTCACTTGAGGATATGAAGGTTCTTTTCGATGGTATTCCATTGAATAAGATGTCTGTGTCAATGACAATGAACGGTGCTGTTCTTCCTGTTCTTGCGTTCTATATCAATGCCGGTCTTGAGCAGGGTGCTAAGCTTGATGAGATGGCAGGAACAATCCAGAACGACATCTTGAAGGAGTTTATGGTGCGTAATACCTATATCTATCCACCAGCCTTCTCAATGAAGATCATTGCCGATATATTCGAGTACACTTCCAAGAATATGCCCAAGTTCAATTCAATCTCCATCTCCGGTTACCATATGCAGGAGGCAGGAGCTACAGCTGACATTGAGCTGGCATATACTTTGGCTGATGGTCTTGAGTATCTTCGTGCAGGTGTGAACGCCGGAATGGACATTGACTCATTTGCACCGCGTCTCTCATTCTTCTGGGCAATTTCAATGAACTACTTTATGGAAATCGCCAAGATGCGTGCAGCACGGATGCTCTGGGCTAAGATTGTGAAGCAGTTCAACCCGAAGAATCCCAAGTCGCTTGCTCTCCGTACTCACAGCCAGACTTCAGGCTGGAGCCTTACTGAGCAGGATCCCTTCAACAATGTTGGCAGAACCTGTGTAGAGGCTATGGGCGCAGTATTGGGTCACACACAGTCGTTGCATACAAACGCGCTTGACGAGGCTATCGCACTTCCTACCGATTTCTCAGCACGTATCGCACGTAATACTCAGATATATATTCAGGAAGAGACCTATGTCACCAAGCAGGTCGATCCTTGGGGTGGTAGCTACTATGTAGAGGCTCTCACCAATGAGATTGCTCATAAGGCTTGGGAGCATATCCAGGAAATTGAGAAACTCGGCGGTATGGCTAAGGCTATTGAGACCGGTCTTCCCAAACTCAAGATTGAGGAGGCCGCTGCCAGAACTCAGGCACGTATTGACTCAGGTAAGCAGACCATTGTAGGTATCAACAAATATCGTCTCGATCACGAAGACCCGATTGATATTCTTGAGGTAGACAACACAGAGGTTCGTAAGGAGCAGTGTGCCCGTCTTGAGGATCTGAAGGCTAACCGTGACGAGGAAGCTGTTAAGAAAGCTCTTGCAGCTATTACAGAATGTGTGAAAGATCCTTCCAAGGGTAATCTTCTTGACCTTGCCGTTAAGGCTGCGGGCGTGAGAGCTACACTTGGTGAAATTTCAGATGCATGCGAGGAGGTTGTAGGACGCTATAAAGCCGAAATCAAAACCATATCAGGAGTGTATAGCAGTGAGGAGAAGGGTGATCCCGAATTTGAGGAAGCCCGCAAGGCTGTAGCTGATTTTGCCAAGAGAGAGGGTCGTCAGCCCCGTATTATGATTGCCAAGATGGGTCAGGACGGCCATGACCGTGGCGCAAAGGTTGTAGCCACCGGCTACGCTGACTGTGGCTTCGACGTTGATATGGGTCCGTTGTTCCAGACTCCGGCAGAGGCAGCTCGTCAGGCTGTGGAGAACGATGTGCATATTTTAGGTGTATCGTCGCTTGCAGCTGGTCACAAGACCTTGATTCCACAGGTCATCGCAGAGCTTGAGAAACTTGGACGTCCCGATATCCTTGTGACAGCTGGCGGTGTCATCCCGGCACAGGATTATGACTTCCTCTACAAGGCAGGCGTGGCAGCTATCTTCGGTCCCGGCACACGTATTCCTAAGAGTGCGCTTGAGATGATTCGTCTTCTCAACGAGGAACGTAGCGAAGAAAATAATGCTTAATTTAGCATATTGATTAAATTCGGATAAAAAGTGTGTGGATATTGAGAAAATGTCCACACACTTTTTGTGTTTCTCAGTATATTTGCTTATATTTGCAAGACTAATTTGAAATAGCGCAACGATATGGACACCGATCAAAAGATTGAAGTCAGTACCGGGCAAGATACTGAGGCGGAAGATAACATATACGTGTATATTGATGAAGAGGAATACGGAGAAGAGGATGTCGACATTGACGATTCTCCCTTAAATTATGCCCAGATTCCGGAAGGTGTAGAGAATTATATCGAGGAGGAAAAAAACTCCGATAAAAATAGGAATATTTCTGTATTTCTTTTACTGCTTAAGCTGCTTTCTAACCCTGTAGAAGGTTGGAAGGAGGTTAGGAGAGAGGGTGTAACGGTGGATGAAGCTCAGAGAAATTGTTTTTATCCATTGCTTGCCATTATGGCTATAAGTCATTTTGCAACGTTATTCTATTCAAGTCGTGTCACCTTGTCGCAGATCATTCTTGAGGCTGTTACGTCTTTTGTGGGTTATTTTGCCGGATTCTTCTGTATAATCTTGCTATTAAAACTTTTGTTGCCTAAAGGTGCCGATAAATGTGTGGATACAAATTTCGGCAAAGTGTTTGTAATCCTTAATTTATCATCATTGTGTCTATTCTTCACTGCGATGGAGTTGTTACCTATGTTGTGGCCCATACTTATATTTCTGCCTTTGTGGACAGTATATGTAATATGCCGTGGGACACGTTTCTTTCGTTTTCCGGAAGAAAAAACAATTTTGTGTATAGGATTGATGTGTGTGCTTATTGTCGGACTGCCTACTTTAATTGAGTGGGGTCTTAATGAGGTTTTACCAACTAACGTATAACCCATGACAGTCTTGATCATAAGTTCAGTACAAATTAAGAAATTATGAAAGCCAATCAAGTAAATATAAAGAATCGTAAAGCACATTTCAATTATGAAATAGGCGATACGTTCACAGCCGGTATGGTTTTGACCGGCACAGAAATTAAATCGATTAGAGAGGGAAAAGCAAGTCTTACCGATAGCTATTGTGTAGTAGATAGAGGGGAAGTGTGGGTTAAAGGTATGCACGTATCCGAATACTCCTACGGGTCGTATAATAATCACATAGCCCGAAGAGACAGGAAATTATTACTTTCCAAGAAGGAGATTGCAAAGATAGAGAAAGAGAGTAACGACGCTGGCTTTACAATAGTTCCGTTGCGAATATTCATCAGTGAAAAGGGCTTTGCAAAGATGGTTATCGGAATAGGTAAGGGTAAGAAAAGCTACGATAAACGTCAGGCTATTAAGGAGAGGGAAGACAAAAGAAACATTGATAGGATGTTTAAAAAATAATGGATCGTCCGGGGGAATGTCAGTTATGATGTCTTCCGGACGTAATTTTAAGGAGATAATGCAGAAGAGAAGACTTGAATTATTAGCTCCGGCAGCCAATGCTGAAATTGCTGTTGAGGCATTAAAGCATGGAGCTGACGCTGTTTA
>CAMWIF010000106.1 GCA_947174225.1 uncultured Porphyromonadaceae bacterium
GCCATAGCACGGGCAATAGTGGGTAATCCGGAGATAATACTTGCCGATGAGCCTACAGGTAATCTCGACTCAAAGATGGGCGGCGAAGTTATGGACCTACTCCATACACTCAATAAAGAGGATGGACGTACCATAATGATGGTGACCCACAACGAAGAGCAAGCTCAGGGTACAGACCGTATAATCCGCTTCTTCGACGGCTGTCAGGTAATGTAAGCGTCAATACTAATCATCAATATGTATAACCTATGTCAATAAAACGATATTTCAAGCAAGCTTGGGGCTCCCTTATTAAGCAACCCCTTTTAAGCTCCATAAGCGTAGGAGGTACTGCCCTTGCCATCTTCCTCATAATGATAATCTTTATGATAGATGAGGTGAAATTGGCTCCATTTGCTCCGGAAAGCAATCGCGACCGCTGGCTTATTCAGGTTACAGCATCATTGGGAAACAAAGACTGGGGTTCGACACCTGAAAGAAATTCATCTACAGGGCCTATGGCATACTATACCATACGGCGGACGTTCTATGAGATGACTACTCCGGAAGCTGTAGCTGCATTTACCCCTTTTGTCGGTGAAAGTCATTTATCTGTAAAGGGGAAGACACCTTTCGGTGCCGTGTTGCGTGGTACTGACGACGGCTTCTGGAAAGTTATGGACTTTACCTTTGTGAGTGGGCACCCATATGAGAAGGCATCGGTCGAAACCGGGAGTCAGGTGGCTGTGCTGAGCGAGTCACTTGCCCGTAAACTATTTGACATTACGGAGTGTGTTGGACGAGACTTTATGATTGACCACGTGTCGTATCGGGTATGTGGAGTGGTGCGCGATGTAAGTAATCTTACTTCCTTTGCCTATGCGGATTTATGGATACCTCTTACTTCCAACGGAATTGATAAAACTACGTGGAGTCAGTATATGGGTCCATTAGGAGCAATTATCTTGGCACGCGAGAAATCTGATTTTCCCAAGATACGTGAGGAATACAATGAGGTTTGGGATAAATTTGAAGATGAGGTGAAGGTAGGGGGCTGGGAATTTTACAGACATCAGCATCCCCACGACCAATTTACCTATGTAAATCATAAATGGAATAACACTGATCCGGATATGGGAGCTGTGAAGCGACATAATCTGATAGTCTACACTATACTTCTATTGATTCCTGCCATCAATCTAAGCAGCCTCACCCAGAGCCGTCTTAGCCGTAGGAGAGAAGAGATTGGCGTCAGACGCTCTTTCGGTGTGACAAGTTTCAGCATAATGGTAGATATGTTTATAGAAAACCTCATAATCACCATAGCCGCCGGTCTCATAGGGCTTCTACTAAGTGTGGCTTTTATCTTCTTAGGTGGGAAAAGTGTGCTTGCTCCCGACGGCGAAGTGTCAGGACTCAGATTTGATATGATTTTCAATATGTCGGTTTTCGGCACAGCACTCTTCTTCTGCTTTCTACTGAATTTTCTTTCGGCACTGATTCCCTCTTGGCAGGCATCACGTTCAAAAATCGTAAACGCTCTCACCGGGCATAACAAATGACAATATGAAACGAAAACTATTGGTACAGATGTGCAACGAGTGGCGCACAAACATCTGGATGGGCATAGAATTGCTTATAGTCAGTGTGGTGCTTTTTGTGCTCACCGACAAAATATACACCACTCTCGCCACAATAAACGAACCACTCGGCTTCAATGCGGAGCATTGCTATCTTTTGGATGTCAGGACAATTTCAGAGGCTTCCCCGGAATATGTGAAGTATGCCGACGATGATGCGGCTACTGGCGACCTTCTGACTCTTCTCGACCGTATAAAAGCACGTCCTGAAATATCCGCAGCTGCCATAAGTCGTAATGCCCACCCTTATAATCCCAACAGCTCCTCAATACAGGTGGATATTGACACGTTCAGTATGGCTGATATGCCCTTGCTCCTCCGAAATGTTGAGCCGGATTTTTTCAAGGTATTTCAAATAGAGGGGGCGGAAGGGGAAAGTCCTGAGCTACTTGCGGAAGCCCTTAAACGCAACAAAGCTCTTCTCAGTGATAATGTCCTGCAAGGCAAGGCAGGAATAAAATCCTTAAAGCCGTTTTATGGCAAGCAGATTGTGTTGAGGGATAACGACGACACCCTCGAACTTAGAAATCCGGTTAAACCGGTGCGTTACAGCGAGTATAAATCAGCCTATGGTTATGATGGTGCTTCAGTGTTTACATTGATTACCAAGGCTCATTATCCCTATGCCAATGAAGTCACTGTGAGAGTGCGTGATAATTTAGACAGGGACTTTGCCGAGACACTGATGGCAGATGCTGACGACTATCTGCGTGTGGGCAACTGGTATATAGCTTCCGTAAGGTCGTTTGATTTTATCGGTAAACAATATAACAGCGCTCCAAAGGCGGCAACCCGCAATACGATAGTCTGCGCAGTGTTTCTGCTCGTGAATATATTTTTAGGTATATTGGGAACATTCTGGTTTCGCACCCGTCAGCGTATGAAAGAGATAGCTTTAAGAATGGCGTGCGGCGCCACACGGAGCGACATATTCCGGCGAATACTCGGTGAGGGTGAACTGTTGCTCTTGTTCGTCACTCCCGCAGCTATTGCCATAGACTACGCCTGTGTGCGCTATGAGCTTACCACGTGGTATGCAGGAGGCTTTTTTGAGCCTCTAAGATTTATATTCTGTATTCTTATCGCTTGGGGTCTCTTAGCGGTTATGGTGATTGTCGGAATATACTTCCCGGCTCGACGCGGTATGCAGATACATCCGGCAATAGCTCTGAAAGTAGAATAATAGACAGGCTTATATCAACGGAAATGGAATTAAATTAGTAATTTTGCAGGTATGATTCTGATAGTAGATGACGACCATTCCATAAGGCTTTCCCTGAAGCTGCTGCTCGGACGTAACGGCTACGAGGTGAAGACAGTAGCTACACCGACGGAGGCTATTGATTATGTGCGCAATTCACGTCCTGACCTTGTGGTGATGGATATGAATTATTCGAGTTCCACTTCAGGAGTAGAGGGGATAATCTTGCTGAAACAGATTAAGGTGTTTCAGCCGGATGTCCCTGTCATACTTATCACTGCCTGGGGAAATATACCGTTGGCGGTGGAGGGTATGCGTGCCGGTGCGTTTGACTTTATCACCAAACCCTGGGACAATGCCATATTGCTGGAGCATATTGCCACTGCCTTATCTTTGACCAAGAGAGAGGATGCACCGGCTTCCACATCATTTGATAGATCGAATATAATCGGTCGTGACCCTGTGTTGTTGTCGATTCTTGACACCATAGAACGTGTGGCACCTACGGACGCTCCGGTACTGATAATGGGAGAAAACGGCACAGGTAAGGAGCTTATAGCGGAAGCCATCCACAAAAACTCCAAACGCCGTGGAGAGGCTTTTGTGAAGGTGAATTTGGGTGGTATACCCCAATCGCTCTTTGAAAGTGAAATGTTCGGTCATCGTAAAGGTGCGTTCACAGGAGCCATAGCCGATAGGATCGGACGTTTTGCCAAAGCAGAGAAAGGTACGATTTTTCTTGACGAGATAGGCGACCTCGACCTCAATTCGCAGGTGAAGTTGCTGAGGGTGCTTCAAGAGCATACTTACGAGCCACTTGGCGATAGCCGTACTCGGCGGGCTGATGTGAGGGTGATTTGTGCCACCAATGCCGACTTGGCAGAGAAGATGGATAACGGTTCATTTAGGGAAGATCTTTTCTACCGTATTAATCTCATTACCGTGACTTTGCCCCCTTTACGTGAGCGTCGCGATGACATTCCTCTTCTTGTGGAGCATTTCCTGCGCAAGTCGTGTAAGACATTAGACCGTGAGATGCCTGATGTTACGGAGGCGGCTATGGAGTTGCTGAAGCGTCAGCAATGGCAGGGCAATATACGCCAGCTTGCCAATATAATTGAGCGCACACTTCTGGTCACTCCGGGTGATTGTTTGGATGCGGTGCATTTTCAGGCTCAGGGATTGTCGCCGGACGGTATGTCTGCTGATAAGTTGCGAAAAATCGAATCGGCTGAGAAGACGGCTATCGAGAATGCTTTGATAGCTACCGGAGGCAACGTAAGCCGGGCTGCGTCGATTTTGGGCTTGACCCGTCAGGCACTTTACCGGCGTATGGCGAAATATGGAATAAATACATATGATAGCAAGCCGTAAATTTTCATTTGTCATTATTCTCCTTTTCAGTGCCTTGGGATTTCTGCCGCTATTGGAGGCGGGAAGCGTGGCATATAGGATAGTATGGGGTATAGCTGTGTTGTGCGTGGTGCTTATGGTCATCTTTCATAGGAAGGTCACACGTCCGCTACGTGCAATAGCCAACGGTGTCTATATGCTCCGCGAGCAAGATTTCACCAACCGTCTTAAACACGTTGGCGACAAGGAGGCAGACCAAGTGGTAGATCTTTTCAACGGTATGATGATGTCGCTAAAACGGGAGCGGCGTAAACTTCGTGAGCAGGATTATCTTTTGGCGTTGCTTATAGATGTGTCGCCGATGGGAATCATACTTTTAGAGCCGGATGGGATTATGAAGGGTGGTAATCGGGCTGCTGCTGATTTTCTCGGTTTCATATCGCCGGATGAAATGAAGGGGGGTAGTCTGACCGCTAACGGCTCGCGGCTCGGTTCAATCCTTGCCCGGCTAAATGATAAGGAGGTTAGGGTGGTCAGGCTTAACGATTCAATGGTCTATCGCTGTTCGAGGCTCACTTTTATGGAGAGTGGCAGAAACCATCCTTTCATTTTGGTGGAGAAACTTACCGATGAGGTGATGAAAGCGGAACGTAAGTCATATGAAAAGGTTATCCGTATGATGGCACACGAGGTGAATAATTCTCTTGCGAGTATGATTACAGTGATAAGTACGGCGGCACAGGAGACTTCAGACAGTGATATGGCGGAAGCTCTTACGGTGTGTGAGCGTCGTTGCCGCGATATGGGTGCTTTCATCACGAAATTCGCCTCGGCTGTTAAGATTCCGGAGCCTGTTAGGGTCAATACAGATTTGACTTATATGCTGCGTAGCTGGTTGCCGACATTTGAAAGTATCTGTGCTACCACGGGAGCAAGATTCACTATTACGCTTCCGGAAGACAAGATTATGGTGATGATAGACTCGGTTCAGATAGAACAAGCATTGATTAACATTGTGAAGAACGCTGCGGAGAGTACTGGAGAGGGGGGAGAGGTCAGTCTTAAACTTGAAAAGCAAGGACCGACTATCACCATAACCGATAACGGACCCGGAATCAGTTCCGAAGCATCCGGAATGCTCTTCGTACCTTTCTTTACCACAAAGCCATCCGGACATGGGTTTGGCTTGCTTTTGGTGAGTGAGGTACTTAATGCACATCAGTCTAGATTCTCTTTAGAAACCGGCTCAGACGGTCTTACACGCTTCAGAATCCGCTTCGTATGAGACTTATTTTCAAATTTTGGATTTTTAAACGATATACTAAAGAAAACTTTTCCCTTTAGAAGCTTTTCCTTTTAGACGAAAGTGATTTTATTTAGTGAGAATATCTCGTAATAGATTTATCTTAATAAATATAAGCGGTAGTATTTTCGATTGTCACAGTTTATTCCTATTTTTGCAGCTTCATAGGATGTAGTACACCCATCGAATTTAGGTGTACTTGTTATCTCAATTATTTGTATGGATAAAAATAATCTTAAAGAGGAAGTAAATATTATTGTGGCTGCGGGCAAGGACGGTGCTATAGGTAAAGCCGGAAATCTTATATGGCGTATACCGGC
This sequence comes from uncultured Porphyromonadaceae bacterium, assembly GCA_947174225.1. Lineage (GTDB taxonomy): Bacteria > Bacteroidota > Bacteroidia > Bacteroidales > Muribaculaceae > Lepagella. The sequence goes on from CAMWIF010000106.1 coordinate 5,797, forward strand.
TGATTTGCGTCGTTTCAAGGCGTTGACTATGGGACATCCGATTATTATGGGACGTAAGACCTGGGAATCGTTGCCTAAACGCCCTCTTCCCGGACGACGGAATATAGTAGTTACCCGCAACGCCACTTTTGAAGCTCCCGGCGCGGAAATAGCCACTTCCCCGAAGGAGGCACTCAAGCGTTGCTATGAGAAAGGCTTGGATAAGATATTAGGTACTAAAGCAGACAGTCCGGAAGTCGAAATTAAAGACAATAATCAGGATGCGGTTTATCCTACCCCTTTTGTAATCGGAGGTGAAGAGATTTATAAGGCTTTTATGCCCTTGGCTACACGGGTCTATCTTACGGAGATTGACGGAGAATGTCCGGAAGCGGATGCACATTTGCCTTTCCCTTTGAATCCCGATGAGTGGAAAGTAGAAGAGGTAGGTGATAGTGAGGTTACAGCTGAAGGTGTGAGATACAGGTATGTCACCTATAGTAGGGTCGTAAGATGAAGATTGTAATTATAAATAAAAGTGATTCCACAGGTGGAGCAGCGGTGGTGAGCCGTCGATTGATGGAGGCATTGAGAGGAATAGGTGTGGATGCCCGTATGTTAGTTGTAGAGAAACTGACTGATTCTCCCTATGTAGAGTTGGCTGCCTCACCTCGTACAGTTCGTAAAAGCTTTCTTGCCGAGCGACTTAAGATTTTTATTGCCAATGGTTTTAATCGTTCTACCCTCTTTAAGATTGACACTGCATCTGACGGTTTGCCACTCTGGAATCATCCGCTTGTAAAAGATGCGGATGCTGTTTTGCTGAACTGGGTGAATCAAGGTATGCTTTCTTTGCAGGGGGTGGAGAAGATTCTGCAACTTGGAAAGCCTGTTGTTTGGACGATGCACGATATGTGGTGTATGACAGGTGTATGTCATCACGCCGGGGAGTGTGACCGCTATCTCAAGGAATGTGGCGACTGTCCCCTGTTGGAAAAGATGGGTGGGGAGAATGATATATCCCACAAAACTTGGAGACGCAAACATAATTTGGGGAATTTGACTGAGAAAATCAAATATGTGGCAGTCAGCAATTGGCTTGCCGAGAAGGCTAAGAAAAGCTCTTTGCTCAACCGTCAGTCGGTGACGGTAATTCCCAATGCCTTCCATATCCCGGATAACCTAAAACCAAAGGTTGATTTGAAGAAGAGGTTGACTATTTTGTTTGGAGCGGCACGTTTGGATGATCCTATAAAAAATCTTCCTGCATTGATTGAGATGACACGGGTTCTTAAAACAGGCTATCCGGAACTTACTTCACGGCTTGAACTTGTGACTTTCGGCAACGTGAAGAATCCTGCTGCTTTGGAGGGTATCGCTATACCACATCGCCATTTAGGGATGGTGAAAGGTGAAGAAGCGGTCAGACAAGTTTATGAAAATGCCGATATTCTTGTGTCTTCGTCGAGTTACGAGACACTTCCCGGTACACTCGTAGAGGCTCAAGCATACGGCTGCATACCTGTGAGCTTCAACCAAGGAGGACAGAGCGACATCGTAGACCATCTCTCCACCGGCTATATTGCCGAATACTCCTCTGACATAACAGAGTCAGGACATAGATTAGCAGAGGGTATATCTTGGGCAGTCAATGTCTTGGATGACCCTGCCAACAGAGTCGAAATACTCCACAAAATGCGCGAGAGTGTCACCGCCCGCTTTTCACCCGAAGCCATAGCCAAAGCCTACCTCCGCTTATTAAACAAAAGCTTATAATTCTTGATAGCTTACAGTTCATAACTTAGAAGTCTATAATTGAGAAGTGCGTCAATGGCTTTAACAAAACTATTGACGCACTTCTATTTTGAAGCTACCTTTCTATTCGAGTATATTTTCGTCTATTTGAGTATACTAAAGTCTCTTTTACTTCTTTATGACCTTGCCGTTGATGATGTAGAATCCGGAGGGAAGATCTTCAAATCTGGTACCTTCCGGATAACGGAAGCCGTTGATGGTGAAGATACCGGTTGCGGGATTCATCCACGGTAATGTCTCGTCTGTTGTGACATCTTCGATACCGGTGTAATCGATGCCTCCAAGACCTCTAACGATACCTGCGTATGCGTGCTTGCGATAGAAAGTGCCATTTGTCCAGATTCCTACAGGTGTATTTGCACGCCATCCGCTGT
>CAMWIF010000107.1 GCA_947174225.1 uncultured Porphyromonadaceae bacterium
ACGGGAAACTATATGTTCAGTTCCTACTTAGGCGAAACCGGTGTAGCTGCATTCAGCATCGGATGCTACCTATTCCCGTTAATCTTCTCGATAAGCAATGCCGTGGCTCAGGCATCACAACCTATTATTAGTTATAACTACGGCGCAGGCGACACCTCCAGAGTACGTCAGACATTGAAAATAGCCATTTACACGGCTTGCATCTGTGGAGTAGTTATTTCCGGAGGTATGTGGATAGGAGCACCTGCACTGACACATATTTTCCTCAGCCCAACTGAGGCAGCCTACGCCATCGCATCGCAGGGTCTGCCGTTGCTTGGAATCTGTGCGTTATTCTTCGCGCTCAACATCACCTTCATCGGCTACTATCAGAGCCGTGAGCAAGCAGCCCGTTCAATCATCTATATGCTCTTGCGTGGAGCGATATTTATGGTGCCCGGCTTTATCCTGCTTCCCCAACTCATAGGAGAAGCAGGACTATGGCTTGCGATTCCACTTTCAGAACTGCTGACTCTAATCGTAATCGTCGCCCTTTACCCCGGCAGTGAAAAACGTGTCTTAAGCAAATAGAGTAACCCTCGAGTGCTCACCCCTACTCGATATTTCTATATTGTGTAGGGGTGATACCTACTCTTTCACGGAAATATTTTGAGAAAAAAGAGGGATTCGGGAAATTAAGCAAATCACTTATTTCGTAAATAGCCAAGTCTTTAGAACGCAGCATCATTTTTGCCTCCAAAATAACATAGTCCTTAATCCACTCACTCACCGTCTTTCCACTTACATTTTTTTACTATGCGGGAAAGATGACCCGACGACAAATGTAACGCTGAGGCATAATGGCCCACATCCCTATGAGAGGTGAAAGCCTTTTTCACTTCCCTGATAAACTGATTATAGATTATAAGTTCCCTATTACCTCCCTTAAGTGCACTATTTTTAGATGAATCAATGTCTGTCTTAATAATAGCGTCATATAAATTAAGCATAATCACATTCATATATGCAATTATAATTTCCTCACGACGACTAAATGAGAGGTTATCCATCTTTTTCCTCATCAAACGATATAGAGTGCACAACTCATCCATCACCTCCTTTGAAGGAGTGATAATTAATGAATAAGAAAATGAACTCCAATCCTTAAAGTCTCTTAGCCCTATATCTTGAGGTACGGCCATCAGAATCAATTTGCTGTTCAAGTCTGCTTCGATAAACTCTATAATTTGGCCCTCCTTAAACAGAATCACCTCACCACTCCTAAGACTGACAGGTCTGCTGCAATCCATAATGAATGTCAAAGTGCCTTCCAAACAAATCATAATTATCTCAGATCTTAACTTCATAAGTTTCTTGACAACTTGAATTTCAAGTTCAGGCTCATTGGCTTCCTGATCAAGAGAATCAAATAACGACAAACCTGACATTGAAGACGTGCTGCCAACAATACTCTTAAGCACTGAGGGGGTAACCTCTAAGTATAATTGATCCATATTATGAACTATAAGTAATCTAATGATGCAATTTAGAACTGCAAATATAGCTATTTCTCCACTATAAAAGTATTCGATGATTGATTTAGAACATCTTTTCAACGATAAAGATAATGACATAAAGCTATTGATAAAGTAACTTTGCAGAAATTTTTCACATCATGATAAAGATAAGCTATCTAACATTAATCATTGCATTATCATTGTGGGTCACGGGATGTGGCAACGGCAATGAGGAAACTAAAAAAGAACAGCTGGCAAGCGTATACACTTTTAGACCCGAAGGAAAAACTAACATCTCTTCCACTTCTCATACCTCTACTGTTGAGGAGGGTAAGAGCGTCAGCATCGGATTTAAGACAGGGGGTGAAATCAAACGTCTTACTGTAGGCGAAGGTAATTATGTAAAGAAAGGTCAAGTAATAGGTTACTTGGACGATATAGATTATAAATTGACTTTGCAGCAACTCGAAACACAATATGCACAAGTGTCTTCAGAAATCAAACGTATTGAGGAGATGTACCGCCACAAAAGTATATCTGAAAATGACTATGAAAAAGCAAAGGCTGGATTGGAACAGCTCAAGATACAACTTGACCTGACAAAAAATCAGCTTGCATATACCCGATTGACTGCTCCAATTTCAGGTCATATAGTTGAGCGGTTTATGGAAGAGGGTGAAATGGTAGGAGCCGGAACGCCTGTGTTCAAAATAGTCGACGATTCCGGAGTTGAAGCTGTTGTGGCTTTATCTGCCAATGCTTATGCGCAAAAGGATCACATCATTAAATGCGTTGGCAAATCATCCATACTCGGTGATAAGGAGATACCGCTCGACATTATCAGTTTCATTCCTGATGCCGACAGCAACTCTCTATTCCGATTGCGATTGAAAATACCTGACACCTATCGTAATAAAATACTTCCCGGAATGAACCTTAATGTCGAAATTGTATATGATTCTGAAGCGAAGGAGCAGGTGCATAAGATACCTTCACGTGCTTTATTCGAGCGAAATGGAAAGAGTTATGTGTGGATGGTAAACCGAGCCGACTCTGCACTCACAGCTCATGAAGTAAACATTATCGGAGCACCGGAGGGAAAATTCTCTTTAGTTGCGGGCCTTAATGAAGACGATGAGATAGTTGCTGCGGGGGTACATCATCTCACCGATAAGCAGAAAGTAAAAGTCATTGGTAAGATCGACAATCTAAAAGGGAAGGCCGCCTTATGATACGTATTACCAAATTCTTTATGCAACGTCGCACTCTATTTTGGTCTGCGATGGCTATCATTCTGCTTGCCGGAATAATGTTCTTCCTCAGAATGCCTAAGTTGGAAGACCCGGCCGTCACAGTTAAGCAGGCCTCGGTGGTAATCATCTACCCGGGAGCGGATGCAGAGATTATAGAGCGAGATGTGGTGACGCTTCTTGAAGACCAGCTGCGTACACTTCCGGATGTCAGGAAGATTACGAGTGACGTGCGCAACGGACAAGCGCTTATCGGAGTAGAATTTCAATTTGATGTTCCCATTGAGGGAATAGAACAGTATTTCGATCAGGTACGCCGAAAGGTAATGGATGTTCAAAGTGCGTTACCTCAAGGATGTATGACTCCAATCGTAGTAGATGATATGATGGATGTCTACGGCATCTTTTATGCCATCAGTGGCGATGGATACGATACAGATGAGATGGAGGTCTACGCCAAGAAGATGCGTAGAGAGATAATGGGAGTGAAAGGGGTAAAGCGAGTGACAATCGGCGGTGTTCAGCGAGAGGTGATCGACATAGTGTTTACTCCCGATATGATACGTAGGAACGGTCTGCTTCCTATGCTTGTGGCGCAAACCCTACAATCATCTACTAAAGTTATCAATGCCGGAAAAATCGACAATGGTGACGACCGGCTCGCTGTAAACATAGAAGAAGGAGCCGTTGCTATCGAAGAGATTTCCAATCTCCTCGTGTCAATGCCGGATGGCAAGAAAGTCAGGATTGGCGATCTTGCCACGGTGGTACGACATGAGTCAACCCCACGATCCGGCGATTTTTATGTTGATAAGGATGCATCGGTCACTTTATTGGTTGCTCTTGAAAAGAGTGCAGTTGTACCCACTGTAGGCTCTGAAGTCGACAAGATTGTCAATAAGGGAATCTCACTGTTGCCGGCAGGCATCAGTGTAAAAAAGATATTTTTCCAACCGCAGAGAGTTGATGATGCCATCTCTTCTTTTATGGTAAATCTTTTTGAATCTATCGCTATTGTATTCATTGTGATACTATTGGCTATGGGTTGGAAAGCTGGTGTCATAATCGGCTTCGGCCTCATTCTCACTGTGGCTCTTTCCTTCCCGATTCTCTCTGTGGCAGGGACAACCTTACAACGTATCTCATTAGGGGCTTTCATTGTGGCAATGGGTATGCTTGTAGATAATGCAGTGGTAATTATGGATGGCATTATCAACGACCGCAAGCGTGGACTGCAACGGGATGCCTATCTATACAACACTGTCCGCAAAACGGCTTGGCCACTTCTTGGAGCCACTATAATTGCAGCTGCCACATTCCTACCTATTTATATGACTCCCGGCACGGTAGGTGAATTTGCCGGCGATCTTTTCCTTGTGATATGTGTAAGCCTTCTTGCAAGTTGGATTTTGGCATTGATTCAGGTGCCGGTTTGTTCTGATCAATGGTTCACCCCTTCTGCCGCCTCTTCTGAAGATGTAAAGGAGTTAAAGCTCAATCCTATCCAGAAGATTATACAGAAAATAGTAATTATTCTTATCAAACATAAATGGATTTCGGTGGCCTCAGCAGTAGGCATACTTGGAATATCAATTTGGGGAATGACATACGTGCGCAACGTATTCTTTCCTGACTTTGAGTATGATCAGTTTGTGGTGGAATGCACATTTCCTTCGGAAAGCAATCCTGACAGACTGCGTGAACGCATGTTCCTGTTGTCAGACAGTGTAGAATCGTGGGAGGGTGTACATTCTGTGGCTATCAGCATGGGTGGTGCGCCCGGACGCTATTGCCTTGTACGTCCTATGCCCACGGGTGGTGGGGAATATGCTGAATTTATAATTGATTGTAAAGATTTCAAAACTGTCAGAAAGCTCTCGGATGAACTTATTGCCAAGTTACGTGAGATTGTACCTGACGCATATATAAGAGCTCGCAGATATAATCTTTCGATTTCAACCACCCATACTGTTGAAGTTGAATTTGCCGGTCCGGATGCCGATACACTTCGCGCACTCAGTGCAAAAGCCGAAGCGATTATGCGACAGTGTAAGTATGTGGATCCCTTGTCGGTACAAAACAACTGGCTTGGCCGTCAACGATCGGTCAATGTGGCTTATTCTTCCAACTTAGCTACAGCTGCAGGTGTAAATAGAGCTGATGTGGGAAACGCCCTAATGTCTGCCACCGACGGATATACCATCGGAGTCATTAATGATAATGACAAGATGATTCCGATAAATATGCTTATACGTAACAATGATGGAAGTAAAATTTCAGACTTATCGACACTGCCCGTATGGTCTACCCTAAACTTATCTGTCACCGAAGATGATATTAAGGGATTTATGAATGGATCTGTCACTACCGGAGAAGTATCCGACAAGATGTTTAACACCACACTTCTATCGGCTGTAGTAGACTCTATATATTCCATATGGAGTGAGGGCATGATTCATCGCCTGAACGGACGCAGGGTCATCGAAGCGGAATGTGACCCCGATATAATTAATCCCGATGCCACTCCTGCCAAAATACTTGAGGAAATCCTACCTGCCATAAAAAATATACCTTTACCCGAGGGATATACCGTCAGGATTGTGGGCGAAAGTGAAATGTCGGGTGAAGCCACAGAAATTATACTGTCGTTCCTGCCGCTTGTGCTCGCCATAGTAGTGATAGTCTTGCTACTTCTTTTTAATGATTGGCGAAAGATGGCTATTATCCTGCTTTGCTTCCCCTTCGTTATATGCGGAATCGTTCCTGCACTTTTGATAACGGAAACACCTTTCACATTCCTCGCCATTCTTGGTCTGATGGGATTGATGGGTATGACAATCAAGAACGCCATAGTGTTGGTAGATGAAATCACACGGCTGACCACAGAAGAGAAGGTAGAACTTTATCCTGCCATAATCAAGGCAACCATCTCACGAGTCATGCCTGTGGTGCTTGCCTCATTCACCACTATTGCCGGAATGATTCCTTTAATTCCCGATCCTATGTATGGATCGTTGGCTGTGACAATCATAGGTGGATTATTACTTGGCACTGTGGCAACCTTGTTGCTTTTACCGACATTATATTCCGTATTTTTTAAAGTAAAGCAGAAATGAAACAGATCATCACATTATTTTTGATTACTATCGGCATCTTTAACATTTCGGCGTTGGAGCTTAATCTTAAAGACTGTCGGGATATGGCATTAGCCACCGATGAGAATATTAAAATTGCGGAAAACAATGTCGCAGGCGCAGACATTGACCGCCAGATAGCACACACCGCTTATCTCCCGAATTTTGCAGGAAGTGGCAATCTTCTATATTACACTCCTGACTCTAAAATCGGAGATATGATGACGATGCAGATGAGAGGAGCCTATATGGCAGGAATCAATTTGACGCAACCTATATACACAGGGGGAAAGATCACCGCAGCAAATAAAATGGCTCGTATCGGCCGACAAATCTCGGAAGAACAACTCCGGGCAACACGAATGGATGTCATTGCCGATGCGGAAAAATCATATTGGACCTATGTAGCGGTGCTTTCTAAGGTTGATATGATGAAATCATATCTCAGTATGATGGACTCTATATATGATGTCACTGAATTTTCTGTAAATACAGGAATGGCGCCTCAGCAAGCGTTGCTCCGGGTAGATACCAAACGAAGTGAAATAATCTACAGACTACAACAGACAAAAGCCGGAGCCGATATGTGCCGGATGGCGCTCTGCCGGATTATAGGAGTGGCAGATACAGTGTCAATAATTCCTGTTGAACCTATAAATTCAGACTTTAATCTGCCGGGAAAAGAAATCAGTATAGATAATCGTCCGGAAACGATGATGCTTTCCAAGAGTATCGACATAAAGAGGTATGAGGTAACGATGGCACGAGCCGACTTTCTTCCCACTATAGGTATGCAGTTAGGATGGATGGCTTATGGCAACATAAAAATGAAAGGATGGTCGCAGGATCAGACCGGCAACTATATTCCCGTCAGTTCCTCTATGAGTTCCAACGGATTTATGGGGGTATTGTCGCTGCAAGTGCCCATTTTCCATTGGGAAGAGGGAATAAAGAAGGTTAAACGGGCTAAAATCGAAGTGGAGAATGCACGTCTGTCGTTAGAGAGGAATAAACGACTTATGCAACTTGAGGCAAATCAAAACTACAATAATCTTGTCACTGGCGTAGCTCTCGTGAAATCTGCGGAGACTGCTATGCGTGAGGCTGATGAAAACCTAAGGATAATGCAGGAGCAATACGAGGTAGGTCTGTGTACACTCACAGACCTACTCGAAGCTCAATCGCAATGGCATTCATCCTATTCTAATCTAATCGAGGCACGCACTCAATATCGTATCTATCACGTTGATTATCTACGCTCAATCGGAGAGTTGGAATAAATCCCAATAACACTATAAGGGCAATTCGATGATGTGAGGCTTGACTTTTGGATCGTGAGTGGCAAGTGATTCTATACATTTGTCACTCATACTCATTTCCCGTATCCACTGAAGGGATTTCATCTGGTTTTTTCGATTTGCCGCTATGCCGGATGGCACCATTTCCTCCCAGTTCTTCGCGCTATAAGCTCCGTCAGCATCCAAAAGCACATATCGCCCGTCGTTACCGGTAATCTTTACAGCAGAGAGTCCTGCACAATGTCCCGGAATATTAATAAGTTGGACGCTGCCATCCTCAAACAAGTCGAAACTACGTTCAAAGGGGCCCTCTTTCCCGTTATAAGCAAAAAGTGTAATCGGCATGCTTTCCCACCATCTTTTCTTATAGCACACTATATTGTCGAAATGAGTGGGAAAGATGGTGTTGGCATACCTCATCTCCTCTTCCGAAACAAGTATGCGCTTCGCATCTACCACCTGATGTAAGCCGCAGGCGTGGTCGCAGTCAAGATGTGTCAGCAACACGTAATCAAGGTCAGATGTATTTATACCCATTGCTCTCAACTGCTCATCAATAGACTCTCCTTTCGGTGTGTAGCCTTGTGATTAATTCTATAAAGGAAATATCCTAACTCACGTATCTGAAGCCTGTTTGTCTTCTACACCGTTAGGACTCATCCTGCGGCTCCACGCCGTGTCTACAAGGATTTTACCCTTCGGATGCTCAATATAATAGCACGACACCGGCAGCCAGCACCAA
>CAMWIF010000108.1 GCA_947174225.1 uncultured Porphyromonadaceae bacterium
CTTATAAATTATATCCATAATTATTAGTAATTTTGTAGATATGTTAAAACAAAATAAATCAGAAAGAGCGGTTTTCGCTACAAAATTCGCGGCAATAGCTACCACAGTCGGCTCTGCCGTAGGTTTAGGTAATATTTGGAGGTTCCCATATGAGGCCGGTATACACGGAGGAGGAGCTTTCCTTATTTGTTATATGGTATTCGTGTTCCTAATAGGAGTGCCCGTGCTTTATTCCGAATTCTTTGTCGGAAGATCGGCACGTGCCAACATATTCGGTGCATACAAGAAACTTGCACCCGGAGGACAATGGCAATTAGCCGGGTATATCGGCATCTTAGCCTCATTGTTAATTCTAAGTTTCTATTCCGTTGTTGCGGGATGGACAGTGGAATACTGTATCTCCTCAGCTTTAGGTCAACTCGACTTTTCGGATACAGAGACCGGTCACGGCCAGTTCCTAAATCTGACCACAGGTTGGCGACCCGTGATTTGGACGGTTGTCTTCCTCTTCTGCAATTTCTTCATCCTGATCCGTGGAGTCACAAAAGGCATCGAGAAGGCATCCAATATTCTTATGCCCATACTATTCCTGCTGCTGGTGGCGTTCTGCATAAACTCCTTCACACTCCCCGGTTTTAAAGATGGTGTAAGTTTTCTCTTCTCCCCCGACTTCTCAGCCATAACCCCCGGAGTACTTTTAGGTGCTATGGGTCAGGCTTTCTTCTCCCTCAGTCTTGGACTCGGCTGTATGATGACCTATGCCTCATATTTCAATAAGAAAACGAAGTTGGGTCGAACTGCTGTAACGACTGCCGTGCTCGATTCATTAGTAGCTGTGCTTGCAGGCGTGATAATTTTTCCGGCAGTATTCTCATTCGGAATTTCTCCGGAAGCCGGACCCACGTTGGTGTTTGAAGTCCTTCCCTACATCTTCTCTCAGCTACCCGGCGGCGCCATATGGTCTACCCTCTTCTTCCTGTTGCTCTTCTTAGCTTCGCTCACTTCAACAGTGTCGATGAGCGAAATCGGCATCACCTTCTTCTGCGAGGAGAAAAAGATGTCGCGTAGCAAGTCAACTATCTTAGTCTCTTTAATTGGATTAGTAGGTGGATTGTTGTGTGCCTTGAGTTTTGGAGTGATGAGCGATGTCACTATCTTCGGTATGACCTTCTTCAATCTGTTTGATTATCTTTCCTCCAACATCTGTCTACCTGTCGGCGGTATGATATGCTCTATCTTTGTCGGCTGGATGATCGACAAAAAATTTGTGAAAGACCAATTTAACCGGAGTATGAACGATGCCTCCCTTGGAGTGCGGATTCTCCTCCTATTCTTCCGTTGGATATGTCCCGCTGCGATATTTCTGATTTTCCTTAACTCTATCGGAATCATCTGATAATATTTTGCGATGGACTATAACAGTAACTGTTCAAACTAAAGCAATTACTATGGCAGATCGGATGACCCCCAGCCAACGCCATAACTGTATGGCGGCAATCAGGGGAAAAGATACTAAACCTGAGATACTGGTAAGGAGATTTCTGTTTTCTAAAGGTTTAAGATTTAGAAAACACGTAAGATCCTTACCGGGTACACCCGATATTGTCTTACCGAAGTACAAAGCCGTAGTGTTTGTAAACGGTTGCTTCTGGCACGGTCATCCCGGGTGTATTCATAATCGCTTGCCTCAGACCAACAGTGGTTTTTGGGAAGCTAAAATCACCCGCAACCGTCAACGCGACGCACAAACAGAACTTGAACTTAACCGATTAGGTTGGCGCGTATTACGCATAGGGGCATGTGAGCTCAAACCGTAAGACAAAGCCCTCTCCACCCTTCTCACCCTCAACGACAACATAATCGCCCCCTCTGAAATACCCCTCGAAACCACTTCGGAACCTACTTTCCCGGCAAAGACACTTCCCCCGGTGGCATACTCACAACCGGACGAAGCCACCGACCAACTCTCAATAGCAGCCGAACCCCCCGAACCCTATTCATAATCATAAAATTCCTCTTGAAAAATAACTATGGCTAAACAAGAATACATAGAGAAAAACCGTGAATGGCTTAAAGCCAAATCTCAAGAAGAAAACGTGCATATGCTTGATAAGGGTGTATGCTACAAAGTCCTGAAAAAAGGCGATGCCTCCAAGCCATCCCCCAACCGCAACAGCGTAGTAACCGCCCACTACGTAGGTAAAACCATCAACGGCAAGACCTTCGATAGTAGCCGAGGAGGAGTAGCCCCAGCCTTCCGACTCCGTGACCTCATACCCGGTTGGATAATCGCAATGCAGAAGATGCACCCCGGCGACAAATGGGAAGTCTACATCCCCGCCGAGCAAGCCTACGGCAAAATCAACCAACCCGGTATCCCCGGAGGCTCCACCCTCATCTTCGAAATCGAACTCATCGCCGTAGCCTAACCCCACAATTCCTCACCCTCGTCCACCTCTACTCATCACCTTCCCCTAGCCGTCGCTTTCCTCTACTCATACATAACAGGTCGAAAGGAAGTCAGCAAGTGGGCACTCGTCAGAGCACCTTTAGAAAGACTTATCATTTTCCCGGCATCGGCAAAATGATCTACTCTTCTTTTGCCAGCATTCTCGCATGATTCCTTTACCTAGGTAAGCACATCTTTGAATCTTTCCCATTTAGCATATCCCAAAAGAGGATAGAGTTTACGTGCACTCCCAACGTTGCCCATAAATTCCTTCCTCGGCTATAAAATTGACGGAAGCGACCGATTCACATCGATCACTTCCTATCGTTTTTAATAATAATACTTTTCAAACTAACCTAACATCATGAAACGAAAATCAAATTATCTATCAGACTTTCTGTTATTAAAACACCTCACATCATAGATTGGTTCATTAAAAAAGCATTATTTTTTAAGTTTCATTCATTTGTAGCAGCTGCTGTAGCTTCAGGCTTCTTATAACCATCCTTCTCAGCACGCTCGCTCATTCTCTTGATGCGCTTCTGAGTGTCAGGATGCGAAGAAAACATCTTCTGGATTGTAGAAGCCTTCGCTCCGCCCTCTGAAGATGACAGTTTTTCAAAAGCCATTGCCATACCCCAAGGATTCAAACCGTTGGCTACAAGGAAATCATAACCACACTCATCAGCTTCACTTTCCTGCTTCTGAGAATACTTCGCATTGAGAAGATTCTGGCTAATCGCACCGAGCTGTGAATCGGTAAGTTGAGCTACCTTGTTACTTGTGGCCCCGGCTGCGTCCTTCAAAGCACCGGTAAGAAGTTCCTGTTTCATGGCATTCTTTGAGTGACGCTTCAATACGTGACCTATCTCATGACCAATCACACCCATAAGCTCATCATCAGTCATAATATCCATCAATGAGCTGAACACTCTCACACTGCCGTCAGGACAAGCGAAAGCATTTACGTCAATCACATCGTATACCTTGAAATTCAAAGGAATACCGTCCGCATCCTTTATATTGGCAGTAAGCCGACGCAGACGCTTCACATACTCATTGTCTTCCGGCAACACAGGATTATTCTTATCCATCCAATCTACCGACTGCTTTACATAAGCAGCCATCTGCTCGTCAGTAAGTGTAAGTGCCTGTGCAGTCTTACTTACAGCCTTTACTGCCTTTCCAAGATTAAACTGTGCCGAAGCCTCAAAAGGCATAATGCAAAGAGCGCCAAAAAGACAAGCTCCAATCAATTGTTTCAGTTTCATTCTACTTTGTATTTTGAAATTTTTTCTATCGCTTCCTATTTCCATCTCATCTAACATGTCATCACTCCGGAGTCCAGCACTCCGTCTGATCAGCTATCTCCGGTATGGTCGAGGAAACATATACTGGGTCACGTCCCTCTTTACGCTGACGCTGATAGTCTTTCAACAACCGTAAGGCATACTTTCCAAGCACTAATATCGCGGCAAGGTTGCAGAGTGTCATCAATGCCATAGTTATATCGGCAAAACCCCATACCAAATCGAGCGACATTATTCCACCGAGATATACCACAATTCCTACCGCAAGCCTATACATCCCGATAACAACCTTATTATCTTTTATGAAACGTATATTTGTCTCGCCATAATAGTAATTTGCAATGATGCTGGTAAATGCGAAAAACAGTATTGCCAAGCTCACAAATATCGAACCATAATTATGTCCCCCGCCAAGCTGTACGTCAATCGCCTTCTGGGTAAGCACGATTCCGTCGTGTCCCTCCGTGTAAAGTCCGCTGCACAGGATTATGAATGCAGTGGCTGAGCAAATAAGCAATGTGTCGGTATATACACCAAGTGTCTGTATAAGACCCTGCTTAACAGGATGGGAGGTCGTGGCTGTTGCAGCTGCATTCGGTGTGGACCCTTCACCTGCCTCATTGCTGAAAAGCCCACGTTTTATGCCCATAGAGATGCCCATACCGACAGCACCGCCGGCTGCCTGCTCCAAACCCAATGCGTGGCTTGCTATCACAGACATTACCTCCGGTATTCTACCAATATTCAGAGCTACGATTACAATTGCCAAAACCAAGTAGGCAACTGCCATAATAGGCACAACTATCTCACTGAATCTCGATATGCTCTTTATGCCACCGAAAACTATTACCAAAGTCAACACTGACAAAATGATAGCCATATATTCCCTTGGAAATGCAAAACTCTGCTCAAATGCACTGGCAATAGTATTCGACTGAACTGTATTAAACGCAAAACCAAAGGTCAATGTGATCAACACTGCAAATGTCACCGCCCACCAACCCTTACCGATGCCTTTCTGTATGTAGTAGGCAGGACCTCCTCGGAAAGAGTTTTCACCCCTAACCTTATAAAGTTGAGCTAAGGTTGACTCTATAAACGCACTTGATGCACCTAAAAGAGCAATTACCCACATCCAGAAAACAGCTCCGGGTCCACCTATAGCTATGGCGGTAGCCACACCTGCCAAGTTGCCTGTACCCACCCTCGCGGCTATGGAAAGTGTGAAGGCTTGAAACGAGCTTACCGATCCATCCTTCGGCTTCTCACCCTTCACTTCTGCCTCATCCTTCTTACCGGAGGCTAATAGCAACCGGCACATCTCTCCTATCATCCTGAACTGCACTCCTTTTGTGGCAATAGTGAAAAATACAGCTACAAGAAGTAGTGTCGTGACCATGACGTAGTCTGTCAAAATCGAACTGATTGACGTTATAACCTGTTCCATAGTTTCAAGCAGTTTAGCGAATTTTATCTGAACATTGAGTCAAGGCGTGAAGAGTCAAGAAGACAGAACACAAGATTGCCGTTGGGGGTATAATTCGGTTCCGACAGTGCAAAAAGCTCCCCGATGAGATGTTCCATTTCATCAGCAGATAATTTCTGCCCCGCCTGAATAGCCGCACTGCGAGCCATTACCATTGCCATACGTGAGGCAAGATCACCCATCGCATTGTTCTCATTGCCATAGTTCACACTGCCGTCGCTTATGGAGTCAAGAATCCTCAGCACCACATCCTTGGCATCAGTACCTCGTAACATTGCAGGCACTGTAGTGATTCGCCAACGGTCATCTTCCTCATATTCCAATGTGAACCCCAACCGGGTAAGTTCTGCCTCTATTTCCACCAAAGCTGCTTGATGTTCGGGATCAAGGGATATATACTCAGGAAACATTAAGGATTGCCTTACCGTATCCCCCTGGTTAATTTTTTTCATATACTCTTCGAAAAGTATCTTCACATGAGCTCTATGCTGGTCAATTATTATAAGCCCCTCTCTTGAAGAGGTTATTATATAATGCAATGCGTGCTGCACGCAAAAAGACCCTAAAGCTGTCAATGACGTCTCTTCCGGGAATAATGTAGGAGGTTCCTCCTCCTTTAATGTCTCAAGTTTCTCACCCCATATATCCTCAGTCGAAGATAAGGGTTGCCCGGACTGAGGAGATTCGGTTCTTTTGGGTTTTACCTTTGACCGATTCATAAAATCCGCATAAAGAGAATCCCAATTACGCGGCACCGGATCTTTACGCTTGAAACCCGACGGAGTATATCCGGCTATCGACTGTTGCTTGTCATCCCGCTCCACTGCAAATGGATTATACCCATCCGGAATGTCGAGTGTAGGCGCCTCAGGCAAAGACCCAAAAGGAAGGGGATCTACGGGCAAGACATCACTGTTGAAGTCTATCGAGGGAACGGCACCGAATTTTCCAAGTGCCGCTTTGACCGATGCCTGTAGAATAGGCCATATATCCTGCTCATATTCAAACTTTATCTCATTCTTTGTCGGGTGAATGTTGACATCAATGCTACCGGGGTCCACATCAAACTTCAGGAAATAGCAGGGCTGAGTGTCAGTGGCGATAAGAGGTTCATAGCAAGACATAATGGCTTTGTGAAAATAAGGATGACGCATATTGCGTCCGTTCACAATGAGATATTGCAGCGGATTACGTCGTCGGGCAAACTCCGGACGTGAAATATATCCGCTTATCTTTATAAGCGACGTGTCTACCTCAATCGGAATAAGGTGTAAATCAAGATTGTTCTTCCATATATCCCCTATACGCTGCTTGAACGAACCGGCTCTCAAATCTATGACCCGGCTCCCGGTGTCGATACACATGCGGATATGGTTATTGACCAAAGCAAGTCGCTCAAATTCTCGCATGATATTGGAAAGCTCCACATTGTCGCTCTTCAGGAATTTTCTTCTTGCCGGCACATTGAAGAAAATGTTCTTCACCATTATATTTACACCCTTGTCGCAGATTGTCGGCTCCTGTGTCTCAACGTGCGAGGCGTTTATCACAAGACGGGTGCCGACAGCGTTGTCCTCGGTACGGGTCTTGAGTTCCACTTGAGAAACCGCACAGATTGAGGGCAATGCCTCTCCCCGGAATCCCATCGTATGAAGCGAGAAAAGGTCATCTGCCTCTCTGATCTTTGAGGTAGCGTGTCGTTCGAAAGCCATTCGAGCATCCGTCTCGCTCATACCCTTACCATTGTCGACAACCTGAATGAGTGTCCGTCCGGCATCCTTAATGAATATTCTGATGTCGGTGGCACCGGCGTCAACAGCATTTTCAACCAATTCTTTGATAACCGACGCGGGGCGCTGAATCACTTCCCCCGCAGCTATCTGGTTGGCTACCGAATCCGGCAATAGTTTTATGACATCACTCATTGATTTTCCTCTTTATTTTCAATAGTTTCCTCCTCTTCAATCACAGTCTCAGTCTCTTCCGCCGTTGCTTCGGTCTCTTCAGGAGCGGTCTCAGTCTCTTCCGTCGTTACCTCGGTCTCTTCAGGAGTCTCCTCAGCCCCTTCTGAAGAGACCTGCGGAGATTCATCTTCCTCTACCGCTTCCTCAATCGAAGTGCTCTGCTCCTCTATGGCTTTATCCTCCTTTGCCATCTCCTCCTCGTTCTTTTCAATGTCGGGCAAAGTCACCGGTTTGATAGGTGGCACATATGGCTCCGGACGTGAGGCGGGGAAAGATTTTGGCTCTCCGAAGTCGGAGGGAGCCGTAAGGTAAGCATCAAGTGCATCCGACACTTCACCCAAATTGTCTTCCCAACGCCAGCGTGCGCCTATGCGTTCTCTTACGGGACGCAGACTTTCCCACCATCTGAATTGACGCAGGTATTGCTGCTGTTTTTTCACCATAAAAAGCGGAGTGACAGTGCCGTTCACTTCAGGCCACATTTTGAGGCGGTCAATCTTATTTTCTTTCATATCGAGATGGAGATAAGAGCTTTCCGCTGCTACCATTCGGTTGTAAGTGGAATCGCTTTCCTGCGGAAGGAAGATAATCTCCACATTTCCCGACACCTCAAGATCCTTCAAGGTCTGATCGGCGAAGTCGGCAAGCAGTTTCTTTCCTGCCAACTGGTTATAGAAGTCTTCATCCACTAATTCC
>CAMWIF010000109.1 GCA_947174225.1 uncultured Porphyromonadaceae bacterium
ATAACGTAATAGACCGAAGAAAATTTCACAATAAATAAATTTGATTACTCACTTAATAACGGTTCTATCAAGCACCTTTCCACCTCTGACGGTAGTCTTCCAAACGACAAAGCATGGTTTCTGAATGAAGACAGGGAGGGCAAGATATGGGTATCTTCATCGTTAGACGATCCATATGTGATATATCCTAATGGCAAAATCACTGTCTTGAAATTTGATTCCGGCGGAGATATACGGGCACTTGCCACATATTATGAGGGTGGAGATTCGATATATATGAGCACCGGATATGGATTCAGTGCTTTTAACATCTATAACCTTCACCACGGCACGCCTCACCTTAAAAACAGAAAGGGAGACAGGACATTCAGGCATAATTTCATATGTGCCCTTTGGAAAGATACCGACGACATTGTCTGGCTCGGACATCAAGATGGGCTCACAGCTTGGAAACTTGATACTGATTCCGTCTATCAAATTACCCATAAGGAGGGTATTGGGCAATATATCTCCTTTATCACAGAAGATAATAACCGTAGGATATGGGTCGGAACACGCAACGGAATGCATTGCATTAGCAAATCTTTTAACGGCGACAATAACTTGTCGTTTGGTATCCGCTCATTTTACGAGAGCGACGGATTGCGTAGCAACTATATCACCCATCATTCTCACACTCTAAAGAACAACGGAGACCTGATGTTCGGAGGAGTGGATGGATACACCACCCTATCGCCTCCCCTCCTCTATTCTCCACAATCCCAGACTACCCAAATTCATTTCACCGGGCTGAAAAAGAATAATGAATACATAAAAATCGATTCGGTTTATGATAACTTCACCATTGATAAGTCAATCAGATACCTCAAAGAACTAAATCTCAGAGGCAACACCGGAAATCTTACAATTGAATTTGCCTCTTCCGACGTTCTCAACAACCATGAGAAATGGTATGCCTATAAGATTCGCAACCATAACGAAAAAGATAGCGAATGGATTGTCACTCACGATAATTCAATCACCCTCAGCCATCTTCAACCAGGCGATTATAATCTTATCGTAAAGCCTTATAAAGATGCTGCCGACCTCAACATCGACAATGCTGCCATTCTCGACATCAGAGTGGAGCGTCCGATTTTCCTGCGCTGGTGGGCTATTTTGATATATATACTGATTATCGTCATAGCTGTGCTTCTATGGCTGAAGTACCAGAAAAAACGCAACTTGACACGTCTCACCAATCAGGCAGAGAAGTATGTGGAGGAAAGTAAACTCCGATTCTTTACCAATGTAAGCCATGACCTGCGTACCCAGCTTACCCTTGTGTTATCACCGCTTCAGCTCCTTGAGAAAGAGAACCTTTCGGTTGATACTAAGAATAAGGTAGGACATATTCGCCACAATGCCGAGATTCTTCTCGACCAGATAAACTCGTTGCTCGACTTCAGAAAGCTCGACGTAGGGGGTGAAACCTTGAGTATGCGCACCAGCGAAGTGGCTCCCTTTATCCAAGAGCTTTTCTCTCGTTTTGAAAACTACGCACTTAGCCGAGAGATGCGTTACAAACTTAATATGGCTGATTGCGACTGCTATCTGACTCTTGACTTCGATAAAGTTGCAAAGATTGTCACCAATCTGATTTCAAACGCTTTCAAGTATACTCCTCGGGGTGGGTGTGTAGAGATTAACGCCGGGGTTAAACCCACCGACCTTTCAGAAGAGACATTAGTCATATCTGTAGCCGACAACGGTAAAGGGATAAAGGATGAAGACAAGTTAAAGATATTCGATCGCTTCTTCCAGGGTGATCATTCAGATGGCGAGACCGGAAGCGGAATCGGGCTACACATTGTAAAGGAGTATGTCAATCTGATGGAAGGCACCGTAATAGTAGAAAACAATTCTCCTAAAGGCAGTGTATTTACCGTCAGTATACCTACAAAACGTTCTGAGAATGTTGAAGCAGAAGTGCAAGTGGAGTCTGCGGAACAGCTACCCGTCACAGTGCTGTTTGTGGATGATAATGAGAATCTGCGCCAAATGGTGAAAGAGGGACTCTCTTCTTATTATAATGTCATTGTAGCAGCAGATGGTAAAGAAGCACTCGAAAAATTGGAAAATAATGAGGTGTCGATAGTGGTGAGCGATGTAATGATGCCCGGTATGGATGGTCACGAACTTTGTAAGGCTATTAAGAATAACATCAACTTTTCGCACATACCTGTAATCCTGTTGACCGCACGGACTGCTGATGTCCACCGTAAAGAGGGTCTTGAGTTGGGTGCTGACGATTACCTTACAAAACCTTTCAGCTTTGACATTCTCCGCCTACGTATCGACAAATTCATAGAGCTGACGCGCACCAATCATCAATCATTCCACTCCAAGATTGAGGTTAACCCCTCAGAAATCACCATCACCTCCTTAGATGCCGAACTGATGGACCGGGCTTTGAAAATCGTTGAGGAAAATATTTCTGACGGGGAGTTCTCGGTGAATACCCTGAGCGATAAGTTGGCTATGAGCCGAAGCAGCCTCTATAAGAAGATAATGGCAATCACGGGGGCAGGTCCCGCCGACTTCATAAGAATAATTCGTCTCAAACGTGCCTGCCAGCTTTTGAGGGAATCGGGACTGCGAGTTTCTGAAATCGCCTATATGGTCGGCTTCAACAGCCCCAAACGCTTTTCGGTAAATTTCAAAGCCGAATATGGTATGACCCCGTCCGAATATCAGCAGAAATACAGTGATTTTGAGCCGAATCCACAAAATTAGCCCATCATAGAAAAATAACGACCCCTCCCTTAGGCATAGGAATTATAACTTTGTGGAAAATTCCATAAATAAATTCAAGCTATGCCCTTAAAAAACATGAAAAGCCAACGAAGTGTCTGCCACTTCTTGCTAAAGCTGATGCTTGTGTGTCTGTTTTGTCCGATAACGGCACAAGCCCGCACGCTTACCGGAGTCATAACTTCGGCTACAGATGAGGAACCATTAATCGGCGCTACAGTTGCAGTGATGGGTACTAATACCGCTACCGTGACCAACATAGACGGAGCCTACACTATCCCCATTGAGGATGGCCAAACCCTGAGAGTATCTTATATCGGATTCATTGCAGCCGAGGTCAAAATTAAAGGACAATCCAAGCTCGATATAAAGTTGAGGGAGGATGCCCAATCGTTAGACGATGTTGTGGTGGTAGGTTACGGTACTATGAAACGTAGCGACATCACAGGTGCCGTGGCTTCGGTAGGCGAAGAAGACATCAAGAGATCAATCATCACCTCAGCCGACCAAGCATTGCAGGGACGTGTGGCAGGTGTGCAGGTAACACAGAACTCCGGTTCTCCGGGTGGTGGCATTTCAGTGGCTATCCGTGGTGTGAACTCCCTCAACGGTAATGAGCCTCTCTACATCATAGACGGAGTGGCTATCGGCGGACAGACCAACGGCAACTCCTCTGCCCTATCCTCAATCAACCCCTCCGACATCGTGTCGATGGAGGTGTTGAAAGATGCGTCAGCCACTGCCATCTATGGTTCCCGAGCCTCCAACGGTGTGGTCATTATCACCACACGCCACGGAAGCATCGGTAAACCTAAGATTACTTTTGAAGCTTACTATGCACTTCAGCAACTCCCCAAGCGTCTCCAGACAATGAACCTCCGCGAATACGCTTATCTTTATAATGAGCGCGTCGATGTGTTAGGTTGGGGTGAACGTGAAGAATTTGCTGATCCCTCCATCTTAGGTGATGGTACTGACTGGCAGAAAGAGATTTTCCGCACTGCGCCTATGCAGAATTATCAGGTGAGTGTAAGCGGTGGCAACGAAGCTACCCAATATATGCTCTCCGGTGGTTATCTGAAACAAGAAGGTATCGCCTTAGGCTCCGACTTCCAACGCTTCTCAGCCCGAATCAATGTTGATACGAAAATCACCAAGTGGCTTCAGGTGGGTATGCAGTCGAGTTTCTCACACACCAAGAAGAACAACACCATCGACAACGGCAATGTGATTGAGACAGCTCTTCGCCAGCTTCCGGAGATGCCAGCCCGTAATCCTGATGGCTCTTGGGGTGCTCAGGAAGAGAACCAGCTCGCCACGTATTATTCCAATCCTCTTGCCGATGCCCTTACAAAAGAGAATTATGAGAAGGGTCTTCAGGCTCTCCTGAACGCATATGCAGAAATCAAGTTCTACAAAGACCTTTCACTGAGAGTAGAATATGGTGGCTCATACAACTACAACAACGGCTATCAGTTCACCCCCGAATTAGACCTTGGCACCTGGAAATCCACAAGTTCAGGCAACCGTTCTGCCTCCAACAGCAGTTACTGGTCGTTTAAACAGTATCTTACTTGGCGACACGACTTCAACAGAAATAGTTTCGATGTGATGCTGGGTCACGAAGCTCAGGAATCGGCATGGGAAAATCTCTGGGGGTCGCGCACCGGGTATCTCATCAACTCTGTCCACGAGCTGAACGTAGCTGACCTTAAGACTGCCAAGAACGGAAACTCAAAGAATTCATCTTCTATCGAATCATATTACGGGCGTATAAACTACTCCTTCGATGATCGCTACCTCCTGACAGCAACACTTCGTGCCGACGGTTCATCTACATTCGGTCCTGCCAACCGCTGGGGCTGGTTCCCGTCCGCTGCAATTGCTTGGCGTTTCCAGAATGAGAGCTTCTTGAGAGATGTGGAATGGCTCACCAACGGTAAACTCCGTCTTGGTTGGGGTCTTGTAGGTAATCAGAATGCCGGCTCATACGCCTATGGAGCTACAATGAATTCCGTAGCTACCGCCTGGGGCACCGGCTTCTATCCCAATAACTATGCCAACGACAAACTCAAATGGGAACAGACAAAATCTTGGAACTTGGGTCTTGATCTCGCTTTCCTCAACAACCGTATAGAGTTTATCCTCGACCTTTATCATAAGACCACCGATAACCTGCTTATGCAGGCTGCGTTGCCAACCTATGTCAGCGGTGTCATCACCTCTCCTTGGGTCAATACCGGTTCACTCCGAAATAAAGGTATCGACATCACCCTTAATGCCATACCTATCACCAATAAGGATTTCAGTTGGCGCACCGGCATCACAATGTCGCTCAACCGTAATAAGGTGTTGAAACTCTATACTGAGTCAACCAGTATTCCCGGCACTATCGGAGGTTTGGCTTATACACTTACTACAGAGGGGGAACCCGTGGCTCAGTTCTACGGCTACAACGTGATCGGTATGTTTAAGGAAGAAAACGATTTCTACCGTAAGGATGCCAATGGCGACTTCCTACTTGATGCCGAGGGTAACAAGCAGTTTGTGGCTATTCCTGAGAATAAGACTGTTGACCAAGGAACCGGCATATGGTATGGCGACTATATCTATCAGGACGTTAATGAAGATGGTGTAATCGACGAGAAAGACCGCGTATATCTCGGTAATCCCGAACCCCTCTTCACCTTCGGTTTCAATAACACAATCTCTTGGAAAGATTTCGACCTCAACATCTTCTTCACAGGTTCTGTAGGCAATAAGGTATTCAACTATCTCGGTCAGCAACAGTCGAACCCCACCGACCGTTGGGTAATGCTCAAATCAGTGAGAGACTTTGCGAAGATCACCAAAATTGATCCGGAGGGCGAAGCCACACTTGAGAATATGCACGTTGCGAATCCGAACTGTACCACTTATCGTATCGACACTTCCGCTTCCAACAACAACAACCGTATGTCGAACAAATTCGTTGAAGACGGTTCTTATCTGCGCCTCAGAAACCTCGCTTTAGGCTATACACTTCCTCGTAAAATCACAAAGCAATGGGGCATCAATAACGTCCGCTTCTACGTCAATATTCAAAACCTCTTTACCGTAACCAATTACAAAGGCTACGATCCAGAAATCGGTTCATATAATCAGGGTGTGCTCCTGCGTGGCATCGACTACGCCCGCTATCCCTCACAGCGTATCTACACATTCGGTCTTAACGTAAATCTTTGATCTCACATAAAAGCTGAAAAGAATCATGAAACTTAAACACTATATATCAGGAGTAATAGCCTGTGCTATCCTCTTCCTTTGCGGTGGGTGCAGCGACAGTTTCCTCGACAGAACTCCCGACGGAGAATATACCGAAAGTAACTTCTACGATAGTGATGAAGCGGTCTATGCCTCCACAGCACCGTTGTATAACCGTGCTTGGTTTGACTACAACAACCGTGGAGCCACGTTGCTGGGCGCAGCACGTGCCAACGATGTCTATTCACCTTACAACTGGCCCGCATATGTCCTGTTCACAGTCACCGCGCTTGACGGTGACCTCAGCGACATCTGGAAAGGAATGTTCTCGGTGGTGACTATGGCAAATGCCACAATCGACAACCTGAATTCCAAATGCACATCAAATGTAAGTGGCAAAGCTAAGAACCACGGCATCGCCGAAGCTCGTCTTATGCGTGGGTGGGCTTATTATCTCGCTCTTCACGTGTGGGGTCCGGTGGTTCTCTTTGAGCATAACCAATCGCTTGTTGACAATCCCGTGCGTCCCCTCAACTATGAGGAGGATGTGTTTCAATTCATCATCAACGACCTTAACTATGCAGCGGAAAATCTCCCGGAGACTCCGTATGAGGTAGGACGTGCCACTTGCTGGAGCGCAAAGGCTATGCTTTCCAAAGTATATCTCTCACGTTCCGGATGGAATAAGAGCGACCGTGACGCTGCCGATCTTGAACAGTCGAAGAAATATGCTCTCGACGTAATCCAAAACAGTGGAGCCGCATTGATGGAGGATTATCACGACCTATTCAAATATCGCCACAATAATAATAAGGAGTCGCTGCTCCAGCTTCAGTGGTATAAGACAGCCGCTATGGAATGGTATGTCTGCAACACCAACCTCAGTGACCTCTGCGGCGATTCTAAAATGATTGGTGGAGTGATGTGCTGGAGTGCTCTCCAAGCAAGTGCCGATATGCTTATGCAATATAAATACCGCACTTCCAACGGCCAGGAGAAATGGGAAAAGATACGTCGTGACGCCACATTCTGTACTCCCGGTGCGCATTACGATTACATAAATATAGCCAACGGCGGTTACACCTACGAAGGTGGCAGCACTATCATTAAGAAAGGCGTACCCGGTGGTCCCGATGATGACAATGATGGCTACGTGGCTATGATGTGTTCTCCCCTTAATACCTACGTTATCCGTCTTGCCGATGTCTACCTCACATATGCAGAGGCTTGTATGGGCAACCAGGCATCTTACAGCGGCGAAGGGATAGAGTATTTCAATCTGGTGCGTAAGCGTGCCGGCATCGAGCCTCTGAACTCAATCACATTCGAAGACCTCGTGCGTGAACGCCGTGTGGAGTTTGCAATGGAGATGAACAACTGGTATGGACTTATGACTTGGTATCACTGGAAACCCGATTATATCCTCAATTACCTCAATAACCAGTACAGAGGTTATACCTACAATGGAATAATTGTAGGCGACAACAATGAGCTGAGTTTCAAGTGTGATAACAATGACTGGGAAACCTATGTCGAAACTCCCTGCGGTAAAATTGTGGAACCGTCCATCATCCCAAGCATCACAGCCGTCAACATAAATCTACCCTACCCCGAGGCTGACGTAATCCAGAATCCTTATCTTAAAGAGGAGCCACAACATTATAACTTCAATGAATAACCTCATTCCGACCAAAACTATGAAACTAAGATATATTTTTCATATTATCGCAGCAGCGATTATCGCTATGACGGGAATGTTGACATTCCAATCGTGCAGCGATGATGATTCCAAAGGTGGACAGCCTGTAATCAAGGGTGTGCGCATCACCGATCCGGAATTTGCCGACAGTCTTTTCAC
>CAMWIF010000110.1 GCA_947174225.1 uncultured Porphyromonadaceae bacterium
ATTTAACATATGCTATTAAAAACAAAGGTCGAGAAGATTTTCTTCTCGACCTTTGTGCCCTGAGCCGGGCTCGAACCGGCACGGCTCGCACCATTGGTGTTTGAGACCAACGCGTCTACCAATTCCGCCATCAGGGCCCGCGACATTGCCTCTTTAGGGCATCGTCTGCGTTTGATTGTGCAAAGTTACGAATAAATTATGATTCACGCAACTTTAATCGCATATTTTTTATTCGTAGTGGATTTTGGCTTTACGCATCACTTTCCAGCAGCCTCCCTCGAAGATGGCTGTGCCGGCGGAGTCAGTCACTATGGCTTGAAGTCCGGAAGTGTTGCCCAAGTCGGGCCCAACGCAAGACACACTAAGCATTTCTGCCGGATGTTCCGTCACTTTTTCGATAATAGAGGGATCGCTCACAACTTTGAACGTGCCCGCGAGACCGTCAGATGTGTCAAGACGGAACACAGAGTTGCCGGGGTTGAACGTGCGGTCGGCTCTCACGAATATACCCTTGGAATTAGCACGTCCGAGATAGATGGTACGAAGAGCAGATTGCGGAGCAGATGTAGGAGGCTGTGTGGGTGCCACAGCAGGAGCAGGAGCTGCCGGATGTGATGTGGGAGCCGGAGCCGGTTGGGAAGCTTGTGCCTGTTGCGTAGCAACCGCAGCGGGTGCAGCAGTGGGTGCCGGATTCTGCTTAGGATAAGGAATGCCTTGAATAGGGGGCTGCTGTATAGGATTGTTAGTGGCTCGGGTACGAAGCTTGGCAATCTCAGCTGTAAGGGCATCCACCTTTTTCCTCAACTGCACGTTTTGGCGTTCTGCCTCTTCGAGCCGACGGTTTGATTCCTGTAGTTTACGTGCAAGGGCCTTTGCCTCGTCGGAATTGGCACCGTTGTTCCATTGAGTTGCTAAAGCCGGAGCGCTTTTCTTCATTACATTCGAAGCAAACACCACTAACGCCACCACCACTGCAACCAATATACAGAGCACTACCACATAGATCCAGGTATTGGTGCTTTCTTTCTTAATAACAGCGTCATCTTCAGCGGCAAGAGCAGCTTCGGCTAAGGCACGTGCTTCATCAAGCTCCGCCTGGGCACTGTCGAGGCTGGCTTCGTGGACAGGAACCGGACTCGTGGAAGATTTCGCATCAGCCGGCTTCACTGCCGGTTTAGTGGCAGCCGGAGCAGGCTTGGTCTCGGCAGCAGGGGTTGTGGCAGCTTGGGCAGCCGGTTTCTGCTCAGCCGGTTTTGTTTCAGACTTTGTTTCGGTAGCAGCCGGAGCCGGGGCAGCGACGGTCATTGCCGCGAGTTTCTTGCGGGCACGGCTTTTACCCACTTTCCCTTTCTGCGAAAGTCCGCTATGGGAGAAGGCTGTGTTCGACCAGTAGTCGACGAGCTTCTGCTTGTCCCAAGATGCATAGTCGGTGGGTACAGGCACTGCCTTGAACGCCTTGATGTTTTCCTTCTCCTTAGCTTTGAGGCTCTTTTCAAGCTGAGCCATTGTAGATGGATGCAATGCGTCGAGATAGTCGGAGCCGTCGTTGGCATAGCGCAGGTAGGTCTGTGTGGCTATTACACGGGCCTGTTCCATCTCTTTGTCAGTGACAGCCATAGCGGGCAATGTCTGCCACAGGGCTATCAGGACGGTAATGATGTAGACGAGTCTTTTCATTTATCAGCTTTATATTATTAAATCGTAAACAATATCATATGGTCACTTAAATAGGATGCCAAGTTCGGTCACATCTCCTTTCTTAGCCGTGCTACGGGAATGCCTTTACGGTCGCGGTATTTCGCCACTGTGCGCCGCGACACATCGTAGCCTCTCTCCTCCATAAGTTGCTTTATCTTTTCGTCGCTCAAAGGATGCTTCTTGTCTTCCTTGTTGACCAGATCCTCAATCTCGGCTTCGATCTTACGGTTTGTTAGCACTTCGGGAGCCGACTCTCCGTTGCCTTCATCGGAAGTCTCCCCAATTGAGTCGCTGAAGAAGAAACGTAGGGGAAAAATCCCCCAGGGTGTGGCGACATACTTGTTTGCGGTGGCGCGTGAGATCACCGACAGGTCATAGCCGGTGAGGGCTGCGATGTCTTTTATCATCATCGGTTTAAGACGATAGACATCTTCTGTGAGGAAGTAATCCTTTTGAATCTTTAGAATTGCAGTCATCACATTTAACAGTGTCTCCTGGCGTTGTCTGAGCACACGTATGAAGTCTCGCGCATCATTATAGCGTGACATCACAAATTCACTTCCTTTTTTCTTTTCCCTCTTGGCTTCGCTTTGCATCTCTGCCACCGCTTCCGAAAAAGTTCGGTCGATGGCTAACTCCGGAATCTTGTTGTTGAGGGCTACGGAAAGTTGGCCATCTTCATTAGTGACCACAAGATCGGGCACTATCACATTCGTGGAAGTAGAGGAGTCGAAAGATGCCCCCGGTTTTGGATTGAGAGTAAGAATGAGATTGATAGCCTCTTTTACCCTCTCCTGACTTATCTTTAGAGCTGAAACAATCTTATGAGAATGTTTCATTGAGAATGCCTCAAACTGGGTTTCAAGTATGCTTAAGGCATCGTCGCGTGTCTGCGATTCCGGGAGATGTTGGAGCTGGAGCATAAGACAGTCACGCAGGTCGGTGGCGCCCACTCCGTAAGGTTCGAAGCTTTGGAGTATGTTGAGCGCTTCGACAGCCTCGGCTGTGGAAAGCTCTATGCCGGGTCCGAATGCCATGTCGTTCATTAGCGAGGGGAGTGGTCGGAGCAGATAGCCATTGGGGTCAAGACTGTCAATAAGATAATCCACGGCTTCTTTGAGCTTAGGCGATACGCTGCGTTCCGAGAGCTGGCGGCGCAAATAGTCGTAGAGTGAATCTGACGTGTCGGCAGGTGTGAAGTCATAGTCGCTGAAATCGTCAGGTGAATAGTTGCGGGCATTCAGGCGATAGGCAGGGATGTCGGCGTCTGTTACAGGAGCCGGTTCGAGAGCTTCCAAGGCAGGGTTGTCTTCCAATTCACGGTCGATTGCCTCTTCGAGTTCGGGCGCATTGAATTCCAGCAGTTTCACAAAACGAAGCTGCTGAGCCGACAGGCGCATCGAGAGTCGCTGGTCGAGAGACAGAGATTGGTCGGAAGCCATACTAATGAACCCTACAATATTGGAGGGATGGATTTGAAAGTGAATTATGACGCGAAATTAGTATAAAATATGCATTTGTAATGAAAAAAGCAGAGAAAAAATTGTGGGTTAGCCAAAAAATACGTAATTTCGCGTCTTGAAACCCGACTTGAGATAGAGAAATTGTGTGGCGACGTATGGAAGCCTCCGATTTTATGCCCAAGGAAGGCAGATAAGAAATCAATAGAACAACTTAACGGAATAAATAAGATCAATGGCATCCCAGAACCAACAGCAGCAGGATGAGAATGCAATCGAGAAAATGAACAACCAGCTCACCGACGCCGGTATGAAGATTGCAGACAACAAATCGGTAATAACCTGGGTGGTGACCGGCGTATTGGTAGCCGCCGCCCTTGTGTTTGCGTTTGTACATTTTTATCAGAAGCCTAAGAATGAGAAGGCATTCACAGCCTACAATAAGGTTGAGCTTACAGCTATGGGCAATGATTCGGTAGCTGCCGCCCAATATAAGGAAGTAGCTGATAAGTTTGGTGGCAAAGCTGCCAATCTGGCATCGCTTTCAGCAGCAGAGGCTCTCTACAACGAGGGTAAATATGAAGAGGCAGTGAAATATCTCAAGAAATTCTCTTCGAAGGATGCTGTGCTTGAGGCTAACGCTATCGTGCTTACCGGCGACTGCTATGTGAATCTTAAGAAATATGATGAGGCTATCTCAGCTTATCAGCAGGCAGTGCGCAAGGCTGATGGTAATCCTCAGATTGTGCCAAGGGTGCTTCTGAAGGAGGCTAACGTCTACGACGAGCAGAAGAAGTATGACAAGGCTCTTGAGTGCTACACTATAATTAAGAAGGATTATTCAGATTTCCGTCTTGGAAATGGTGTTGACATCGACGCTTACATTGCAAGAGAAAACGCTCGTCTTGGAAAGTAATATTAAGCTTTTCTGAGGATAGCGACTGTTCGCCTTTATGTTGGAAGACCAGTTAAAAAGTAATGTGAGAATAATTATTCTGAACAAGATTGATTAAGGATACTTACATAAAATAATAAAACATCTTTGCTTATTTTATGAAAAAGGGCAGCGGCTTTCGAGTCGGCTGCCCTTTTCTTATGTGAGTGTTTAGGGTTGGCTGGGGATATTTATTTTATCCAATTAAGATGCTTTACTAAGGGGAGTGCCGATGCCTCGGTGAGCGCTCCGCCTTTAACTGTAAGGTAGGATATGAATGCACAGAGGCTTACGGGGAGTGAGAGGGTATAGACAGTAGTCATTTCGATAACGATGAAGATGCTCATAAGCGGAGCACGTATCACCCCGCTCATCACACCTGCCATACCATAAAAGCCGAAGAGACCTACCGGAAGTGATGTGCCACAGAAATGGTTGCAGAACGTGGCGAATAAGAAGCCTGCGATGCCACCGGCGAATAATGTGGGTGCGAAGTCACCGCCTACACCGCCACTGCTGTTAGTGGCGCTTACCGCCCAGCATTTGCATATCAGTATTCCGCCGGCTATAAGCATCAGTCCCGACATTCCTGCAGCACCAAAGAGATTCAGGGCACTGCCGTTGGCTATAGCAGAAGGATTATGTCCGATGACATCGCCTAACACCGGATAGCCCGTGCTGTACATTGAGGGAAACAGAAAAAGTATGATGCCGAGCATAATGCCACCGGTGAGATTGCGCCACCAGGGATTAGAGATACGTTTGAACACTGTGTCCATATAATTGGTGACACCGCTATAATACAGACTATAGATGCCGCAGAATAGACCGAGACCAACTACAGCCGGAAGTGTAGCCCAATCAAATCCTTCGCTGGGAATATATGTGAGATCAGGGTTAAAACCTGAACAGGCAATCACGGTAAGATACGCTGTGAGTGCCGCTACAGTGACAGCAAGAATAGGGACTGTGGTTAATCCTACCCGAAGTAACTCAAGTGAAAACATAAGCCCACCAATGGGAGCCGAGAAAATCCCCGATATTCCTGCGCTTGCTCCGCAGGCTATCAAGATCTTAAGTTTCCTATGGTTCAGACCGAGAAGTTGGCCTAAGTTACTTCCTATGGCTGCTCCGGTGGCGGCTATAGGACCTTCGGCACCGGAAGAGCCTCCCATCCCCAAAGTTATGGTACCACCTACCACGGCAGAGAACACGAGATCGTGTCTCAACTTGTAAGTTTTTTGTTTAAGGTCGTTTATGAGCTGTGCAACGACATGGGTCAAACTTTTATGAATAATATAACGAGTAAATATACCTGTAAGGAGTATGCCTATTACCGGTAAGGCTATTATCCACCAGTTGAAGTTGGAATGGAGTATATGAGGTATGAAGGTATAAGCCACAGCATGAATCATCTGTTTGAAGATATATGCCATAAATCCGGAAGCTATACCTACAATGATTGCCAAACATATCATATATATATATTCGGAGAGATGATGATCACACCACTGGTTTAACTTAGCTAACGGTGCCGCACCTCCCGATTTCTTTTCATCTGCCTTTAGGGATAATTCGGATGCTATATGCTCGCTCATAATTTAGATCTTGTTTTAGTGGAAGTAATTCTTAGTGGAGTTAATGTGGTTATAGACATTATACTCTTATAACAAGGCGAGGCTGTCTTTTGTTAGTTCGGACACACAAACCGGAGGTCTCTTTCCCAAGAACCCTCCGGCAATACGAATCAAAATATTTCTACAAACCTAACATAAACGATTTATTTAATTGTAGTCGTTCCTACAAACCTAAGATAACCTAATATCTTTTTTACCTCGAACTTGATGGAGTTCCTTATATTTGATTTTTACCTTTTAGACGTCTGTTTTTACCTTTTTTCTTATGGCGCAAAATTACTGAGGTTTTTTGCTATTTGCAAGCATTATTGAGCCCATATAACCTCGAATATAGATTATATGGGGAAATATATATTATTAATCAATTACTTACGTATTGGAAATATAGAGGCTATATGAGTAGATATATAGGTTGAAAGGGATAGTTTTAGTCTAATTTTGCCACCTGGGAATCGAAATTTTCACGGTCTGTAGCCCGGTTGCGCATCCTGTTGCGGTAGGCATAGACAGTGTTGACGGAGTAGCCGAGTATTTGGGCTATGCGGCTACTCTGATCCACTCCGAGCTTTACAAATGCATATATGCGAAGTTCCGGCGAGAGCTGCTCATCGGGAGCTAAGGTTATGCGTTTGTCGGGAAGGAGCAGCGTATTGATCTGCTCCACGAAATCGGGGAAAATATCGAGCAGAGCTTTATCGATAAGATGGTAAAACTCCTCGTTGTTGTCTTCGGCAAATTTTCCTGAACTGACAAGTTTTGCGAGGTCTTCACTCTGTCCGGCTGCGATTTTACGGGTGACAAGCTTAGACAGCTGGTCAAGACGTGCGGCATAGTTCGAACATAGACCGATGAAATTACCCACATATGATTCGAGTTTCTTCGACGAGATTGCCAACTTCTCTTGGCTGAGCCGACGCTTCTTCAGGGAGATGAAGGTAAAGATAAGAAGTATGATTGTGGCGATGAAGAGCACAGTGGTGATAATGATATAAGCTATCATTTGGTTGCGCGAGGATGTAGAACGTCGCTGGATAGCGGTGTCGATAAGAGGTATGATGGGAGCGATGGTGGTGGTACGCATACGTATGTTGCCGGAGTTGGCATCTTCCAAGGTATAGTTTACGTATCGGAAGGCATTGTCAAGATCACCGTGCTCATATACCCAATTGGAAAGGGTTGGAAGAGCAAGACCCTCCCTTACACATCCCTTGATGTCGCTTTCAGCAGCGAGTGCCAGATATTTGGCATAGTCTTTGAAGTTGCCTTTATGACGATGTACCATAGCAAGCTGATATGCAGCCATAGCATATAGATTGGTTTCTTGTGGCAGGGAGGCTATTAGGGCTTCAAGGCGTGTCTGGGCATCTGCCCAACGTTGCTCGTCGACTAACCGCTCACAGTAGATAAACTGACGGAAGCGGTCAGATTCCGGCAGGTGTTTGAGAAGGCTGTCGTCGCAGGCTTTGTACTCTTTGCGGAATGTTTGGTTGTAGTATTCATTGTTGCCGCCCCAGGTCATTATGTATGAATAACATCGTCTGGCAGTCTGCCAATAGCTTATTTTGTCGGATGTCGATTTAAGACAATTTTTTAGGGAGTCGAGACGGTAGAGTGCCGGTGGAAATATACCGGCGGTGCTCAGGGCATCTACGAATGCCAGTTCGCCCCGGAGAGCATTGACCGAATCCTTAATAAGCGGGGCAAGACTTAGTGCCTTATCAGCATATGCTATGGCTGAATCCACTTCCATCTGTCTGTAGTTTTCAGAAATTCTCACATAGGCAAGCCACTGATCTGAGATACAGGCAGGGTTAGTAGCGGTAGTCTTGATGGAGTCAAGATAAGCTTCCTTGATTTTCTGATAATCACCGGATTTTTCTATAGTGGCGTTCAGATTTTCAAGTGCCTCGGCTGGAAGTAGATCGGCGGCTGTATCGTGTCGCAGCTCAGATCCGCCACAGCCCTGGAAGAGGGTACAGAGGGCTGTAAGGAATAATATTATTATAGCTTGCCACAGGGGCTTTGAAGTATTCATCTTTAGTGTAGGTTAGGTGGATATATTAGCTCCTGTTCAATCGATTATGCCCAGCAAGTTGAGCTCTCGGATGAAAGATGTGCAAATTTAAAGAAAAAATATTAATTTTGCACATTC
>CAMWIF010000111.1 GCA_947174225.1 uncultured Porphyromonadaceae bacterium
GTTTTCCACCACCGACATATCCTTTAAGATCAGGGGGAACAATGTTATGCTTTTCCGTAAGAAGAAGCCGGCAGTGAGGAGGCTCAAGCTCCATATCCCGAAGTCTTCTCTTATTCCTGATACCGCAACCTTAAATGAAGTGATTGTGCATGGAAGTAAGAACCATTCGCTCACTATGGAAAGCTCATCAATAGGAGCCTTAAATCTGAGCAAGGAGCTTATAGCCTCAACACCGGTGATTTTCGGAGAGAGCGATGTGGTAAAGACCTTACAATATGAACCGGGCATTTCGGCGGGTGTGGAAGGTATAGCAGGAATGTATGTGCATGGTGGTAATGCTGATGAGAATCTTTATATGCTGGATAAAGTGCCTTTATATCAGGTGAATCATTTAGGTGGTCTTCTCTCCTCCTTTAATACTGAGGCTATACGTAGTGTCGATTTCTATAAATCAACCTTCCCGGCACGTTATGACGGTAGGTTATCGTCGTATATGGAAGTTAATACAAAAGAGGGGTCAATGGCGGAGCATCACGGGTCGGTTCGCCTTGGGCTCACTTCGAGTGCATTCAACATTGACGGTCCGATACGGAAGGGGCGCACGTCATATGCCGTGGCTTTGCGTCGCTCATGGTATGATCTGCTGTCAGTCCCTGCCTTGGCGATTGTAAACAAGCTTTTAAATAATAGGCAGACTCTGAGCGCAGGTTATGCTTTCACCGACCTTAATGCAAAGGTCAGTCACAGATTCTCAAAACGGAGCGATGCTTACCTGTCTTTTTATTACGGCAATGACTATCTGAAAACCGATGTGAAAGATCGCCGATATGACCTTGCGGATGAATTGAGCCGTAAAAAGAATGACTTAAACTGGGGCAACATTGTTGCTTCGGCAGGATGGAACCATAAGATTTCACCGAGACTACTCAGCAGCACAACCGTAGCATTTTCAAGATTCAGTTCAAAACTAACATATTTAAAGGAAATAAAGGAGTATGAAACCAAGGAGAAGAATGCGACATTGCGTGATCATGTTGTATCGGATAATTACATCAATGATTGGCTCATAAAGAGTGATTTCAACTGGCAACCAAACGATAGACATAACATTGAATTTGGAGGCTCATTCACATTTCATAGGTTTTTACCGTCGACTATAAGGCGCAGTGTCACATCTGATGAAGCGAATCTCAGTGGAGTTGACGGCACAGGCTCATACAAGGCGAAAGAGGTAAACGCCTATATGAATGATGACTGGGAGTTGAGTTCTAACCTGCGTATCAGCTATGGCGGTCATTTCGGCTTGTTCAACATAACGGGTAGGACTCACAACGGATTTTCTCCGAGAGCGTCCGTGAGGTGGACTCCTGCCTACGGCTGGGCTGTAAAGTGTGGGTATGCCCATACGGTGCAATATGTGCATCAGTTGACGGAAAGCCTGATTTCACTCCCTACGGATCAATGGGCGCCGATTGTAGGGGAGCAGAAACCTCAGACGGCTGACCAGATCTCAGCCGGAGTGTATTGTGGCTTATTCGAGGGTTACACCATATCGTTAGAGGGATATTGGAAGAGGATGCTTAATCTTCTTGAATATCGGGATGATTATTACCTGATGCCTCCCGGTTCATTTTGGGGAGACAAAATGGATGTAGGCAAGGGTAGGGCAAAAGGTATTGATTTCAAGGTTACTAAAGAGATTGGGCAAGTTAAGGGGCAGATAAGTTATTCACTTCTTTGGGCAGACAGAGAGTTTCCGAATCGCAACGGCGGAAAGAGATATCCCGCACGATTTGACAACCGTCATAAGATAAATATCCTTGCCAACTGGAAAATAAATGACAAGTGGGAGGTGTCAGGCTCATGGACGGGAATGACCGGCAACCGATTTACACTTCCCACACAGTTATGGTATAAGCCGGAAATAGGACCGGGGTATAAAGATATGCTTCTTCCCACCAAAGTGAATAATGTAAGACTGCCCTTCTATCATCGTTTGGATCTTGATTTCAAACGCAACACAAGGAGGGGATATTGGAATTTCAGCATCTACAACGTTTACTGCAACATGAACACGATAGCCATTGTAAGACAATACGAGCCAGTCAGGCAAGAAGATACCGAATACATGGTACTCAGACCGGTTTATGCTAAACTAAAACTTTTACCTCTTATCCCCTCAGTGTCGTATACATGGATATTCTGAAAAAAGTAATTGTACCGGTCATTGCCGGCTTTATGCTTACAGGATGCTATTCAAAGTTTGATTTTGAGGTAGAAAGTGAGCCGGTGCTATGTCTTAACTCCGTTGTCACTCCCGGAGATTCGATTCGTCTGCAGGTGACCCGGACATGGGAATGGAGGGAGAATGATTTGTTGGGTTACCAAAATGTGGATGTGACGGATGCCAAGGTAAGTCTTTATGTCAACGGGCAGTTAGTGGAGGAGATGATTCCAAGGACTTATTATACAGCGTTACCTAATACGTTTTTCTATAAGACTACCACAGGATTTATTGCCGACTATATTCCTGCCTCTGGCGACGAGATTCGTTTTGAGGCTAAATCCGAGAAATATGGAGAAGCAACTGCTGAAGTTACGATACCATATCCGGTGGAGATTGAAAATGTGAGCCTTGACGTGTCAAATCTTGTGAAAAGATCCGATGTGTATTTTGAAAGTTACGATATGACGTTGAACATGCTTGCATGGTTTTCCGATCCGGAACCTACCACGGATTACTATAAGCTCAGTGCTTATGTAAGTAATGAGTATTGGACAGATTCCGGGGAAGAGGGTTTTGTAAACGGTCGGGTGTCGGAACTTGATGTGAGCCGTGAGCCATTGTTTACGGAACATATATCGGTTCTGGAGCACATTTTCAGCGATGTGTCAAGCTATACGATATTTTCGGATCGTCAGATTTCCGGAAAGAGCTATCCTCTCCATATCTTTATAGACAACCTACACTACAACTACTATAATCCCTATGATTTACCGAAATTTAAGGATTTCGATCTGGTGATAGGGCTTTCCAGATTGTCGGAGAGTTACTATAAGTATGTGCTTTCTGCGTGGGAAGCCAACTATGGGATGTCCGGTATCCTCGGCAGTATGGGCTTGAGTGAACCGGTGTATGGAGTAAGCAATGTTTCGACTGGGGCGGGTGTGGTGGCGGCTGCTGCGCCTTATCGGTACAGGATAAACGTCAGGCAACTGATCGAGGAGGAGTTGGGAAAAAGTTTGCCTGCAATTTTGCAATAAATTGTATATGACGGGAAAAAATCTTACCTTTGCAGAAGATAAGTGAATCCTTTGTGATTACTTCTAAAATTCTTTTACTTTTGGAAAACTAATCTAAATGATGAAAAAAAGTATACTCGCCTGCCTCATGGGTATGGCTTCACTTTGTGCCGGTGCAACCGACCTTTTCTTTTATTCGCCTGAAAACGGTGATGGCGGTCTTCGCTTGGCTGTGAAGGAGGAGGATGGCTCGTGGCGTAAGATAGGGAATGGATATGATTTCGTAAGGTCTGACTTCGGACCGTGGGGTAGCCATAAAAAGATGTGGAACCCTGAACTGTTCAAGAACGACAAGGGAAATTGGGTGCTCCTCTTCAGGGCTACCGATAAAGGTGATGTGGTAGGTATGGCGGAGAGTCCCGACCTTATGAACTGGCGTCCTCAGAAGTATTATCTGCCGTCTGATACAGCTGCACTCGCTTTCAGAAGCAGGGTGAATTTCATCCCTACAACGGTGGCAATCGACGGGCATCCGGTGATGGGCAACCTTATGAAGTCTGATCCGCAGACTGTAGCGGGATTGGATAAATATGTGGCGGAGCATCATAGGTTGGGACAGTTATATTCAGAGCATTGCGACGGTGACAAGGAGCGGTTTGCCAATCTTAAACCATTGAAGGCTTCGCTCACAGCCAACGGCACCAGCAAAGAGATTTCTCCTTTGCTTATGGGTATCTTTTTTGAGGATATAAACTATGCCGCTGATGGTGGACTGTATGGTGAACTTATCCAGAACCGTGATTTTGAATATGATCCCACTGAGTCGGGTACAGAGGGGTGGGGACCTGCCTATGCCTGGAGTGTGACGGGCGACAAGATTGATTTCTCAATCGCCACTGACGACCCTATCCATCCCAATAATCCACATTTTGCACGTCTTGATGTGAAGGGTGGTATAGCCACGCTTGTCAATAACGGTGGGAATGCTTTCATCAATTCCGGTTACGACGGAATAGCCGTGCAGAAGGGGGAGCCTTACCGACTCCGTTTCAAGGCACGTGTGAATAAGAAGATGCCTATGGAGGTTGCTTTGGTATCGGGTTCCACAGGGCAGAAACTTGCTATGGCAAAGTTGACGTTGAAGTCTAGCCGCGATTGGAAGGATTATGAGGTAGTTCTCACACCTAACGAGCACTGTGCCAATGCCTCTTTGCAGATTGTACCCAAAAATAACGGTGTGCTCGATATGGATATGATCAGTCTTTTCCCTGTCAACACATTCAAGGGACGTGAGAATGGTCTTCGTGCCGACCTTGCTCAGTCGCTCGCTGATCTTAAACCTCGTTTTGTGCGTTTCCCCGGCGGATGTGTAGCCCATGGTAACGGTCTTGACAATATGTATGATTGGAAAGGCTCGATAGGTAAGTTGGAGGAACGTAAGCCTCTTTATAATCTTTGGGGTTATCATCAGACCCGTGGCTTGGGCTATCACGAATATTTCCAGTTCTGTGAGGATATAGGTGCCGAGCCTCTGCCTGTGCTTGCAGCCGCTGTGCCGTGTCAGAATTCCGGTCGTGCGTCGCATTACAGTCACGATAGCTTGACCACATTAGGTCAGCAGGAGGGGTTGCCTATGGATTCTCTTGACAGCTACATACAGGATGTACTCGACCTCATAGAATATGCCAACGGTTCTGCCACATCTGTATGGGGCAAGAAGAGGGCAGAGGCAGGTCATCCGGCACCGTTCAATCTGAAGTATATCGGCATCGGCAATGAGGATATGATTACGGAGGTGTTTGAGGAGCGATTCAAGAAGATCAATGCCGCTGTTAAGAAGGCTCATCCGGAAATTACCGTGGTCGGCACAGTGGGACCGTTCTATGAGGGGTCAGACTATACTGAGGGCTGGTGTCTTGCCAAGGAGGAGAACGTGGATATGGTGGATGAACATTACTACGTGGATCCCGCTTGGCTCATATACAATCAGGACTATTACGACGACTATGACCGTAACGGTACAAAGGTATATTTAGGAGAGTGGGCAGCACATCTTCCCGGTCGCCCGTCGAACATGGAGACTGCGCTTGCTGAGGCATTATACCTAACGTCTGTAGAACGTAACGGCGATGTTGTGAGTATGAGTTCGTATGCTCCGCTTTTGGCGAAGGATAACCACACGCAGTGGCGTCCTGACCTTATCTATTTCAGCAATACGGAGGTGCGCCCTACCACCGATTACCAAACTATGCGCCTCTACGGTGAAAATTCAGGCTCACAGTATTTGAATGCCAATCTCAATGTGAATACGGACAATGATAAGGCTAAGGCAAGGGTGGGAACATCAATTGTTAAGGATGAGAATACAGGTGACGTAATCGTGAAGCTGGTAAACTTGCTTCCTGTAGAGACTGAGATGGAGGTTGATTTGCGAAAGCTGTATCCGCAGGGACAGGGTGTATTACAGTCGGTGCGTACAGTTATGAGCGGTCAGCCTGCCGATTCAAAGCCATCGCTGAAGACAGACCGGGTATCACTTGATTCGCCTTTCTTTACGTTGCCTCTCGCTCCGTATTCCTTCACTGTACTTCGCATTGCCAAATAATAGGGTAGGTAGGTTAGCTACCTTACAGTTTTCAATAGTAAGGGAGGACGATATGTTGTGTATCGTCCTCCCTATTTTCATACAACGCTTTTGTGTTATAGTATTGTTCGGTATTTCTGATTTGGATCAGTTGGCTTATCAGGGATAGTTCTTTCCAATATGCCGGCATCCACTAAGTCGTAGATATAACGTTTGCGGTTGTTGTAGAAATCTGATAAACCGAGTCTATCCATTATTTCCTTAGCTGTACGGGGTATAGTGCAGAAGTTTCTGATAACCTTCTGCTTCTTCGATAATTTCAGTTCCGGTTGCTCATTTCTTGGTTCAACTTGACCATATATAGAGTAGTTGTTTACTTGCTCATTTATTATCTCAGGATGATTGTGGTTAGACGGATTTGCTACTTGCTCATTTATTGCATCCATATGACTATACATAGAGGAATAGACAACTTGCCCACTTGGCAAACCAACATGACTATATGTGTAGGGGTTTATAGCTTGCCTATTTGAAGATTGGGCATCTATATTTTGTTGCGAAGTGGTAGCTTGCTCAAAAACCGCTTCGGACGATTCTGGTTTAGGTGTCGCTATAGCTTGCTCAATAGGCGAATTGTTGCGAGTTTGAGCGTAGTAGGCTTGCTCATTAGATGACTGAACACTATTTGAGGTAGTTTGCTCAGTGT
The DNA here is from genome assembly GCA_947174225.1 of uncultured Porphyromonadaceae bacterium. Lineage (GTDB taxonomy): Bacteria > Bacteroidota > Bacteroidia > Bacteroidales > Muribaculaceae > Lepagella. The sequence continues at coordinate 6,534 of CAMWIF010000111.1, forward strand.
GCAGATTTTGTTGCCTATTTTTAGGTATGTCAACTACTTGCTCATTTTTTAGTTCAGATGGGCTAAATAAGTGTGTATTTGTAGCTTGCTCATTAGATATTGTGCTTGGATTATGGGTAGGTATTGCTTGCTCACTAAATTTTTGATTATTAAAAGTAAGGGTATCTTGCTCATCTATTTGATTGTTGTAATAAGATATATGAGTAGGTATATCTTGCTCAATTTGAGAAGAAGCTTCCACAATTTTACGGGGCAGGGTAATAAGAAATTCATTAACAGAATTAGTATTTCCCTTACTGTCTATACCATTTGAAAATATGGCATCAGGATCACATTCAAGTGCTCGACGCACTCCGCTACCGACTCCTGTATAGGGAAGCAAATGATTGGCGTTACTAAACAGAAATATGTTTCGTGGCATGGAAGTGCCGTTCTTTACGTCACCGATTGTAAGACCATTTGGCAGTGTCCCGGGGCTGTGTATCTCCACACGGTCGTCGAAAATGAAAATGCGAATCGGAGCCTTTATATTCAGTGAACGGTGGACAAGTGCATTGACCACATACTCTGTCAGGGTCTCATATGGGATTTCCAATTGCTCTATCGAGTTGAATTCCTTCTTCGTCTCCACTTTGCGAAGATTGCGGATAAAGAAATTCATAATGGTATGGAATTGATGAAGCAGGTTACCCTCTATCTCCATATCGTGCATCTTGTCGCGGAATCGGGTACCTCCTACAGAATTGCCTTGGAAACTTATACACTTGGCTGTCATCATGGGCAACCAACGCTGGGTATACTTGCCAAAAAGCAGCATAGCTGCCACAGTTACGCTTCCGTCAGGACGGATAAAACGTAGATTTCTTAGGAGTTTTTCGATTGTCGCACCGTTAATGACAAAGTTTGCCATCGTGTCGAGCGAATAGTCTTTCATATTGAACTCATCAATCTTCTTGCCTTTGAAGACAGGTGCGAATCGACTGATGAGGTATAGCTTGATTGTATCTGCATCAAGGTCTTCAATAGTGGCATTCGGCACAGCAGCCTCATCCTGATCAGAACTCTCGTATTCACTCGTCATTTCGATAAGTTGGAAGTTGTCAGATGCCTTTTGGTTGTCAGGATCACTATTCCTAACCCACGCAACCACCTCACAACCGATTTCATAATCGTCTGATTTAGCTGAGATTCGCTTCTTGAACTTTAGCGGTTCGGCATTAGCCAAATCTCGTGGTTGAAACATTTCTTGCTCAGTCATAATTATTGTCGATTGAAAAAATTACATTAAAGCTTATTATGGGATGTAAAGTTAGCTAAAAAGTCTTACTATGCAA
>CAMWIF010000112.1 GCA_947174225.1 uncultured Porphyromonadaceae bacterium
ACCTTCCCAAACCCCACTGTTGTTTTCGGAGGCGATGGGGTGGGGGTTTATTTTTTTTTAAAAACGCGCTTTCCGGCTGCCAACATCCTAACCCGCATCTCTCTTTATAATCCAAAGATATTGAGTTTGTTTCTTTTGCCAATATCTTTTCTTTGCAGTATATCTTTTTCTTTACCCAGTATCTTAATTAGAACTGTGGATTAGCCGAGAAAGCTGAGGAGCACACCGGCTGCCACTGCTGAACCAATCACACCTGCTACGTTGGGACCCATGGCGTGCATGAGCAGGTAGTTGGTGGGATCGTATTCCAAACCTAAGTTGTTGGAGATACGGGCTGCCATTGGCACTGCCGACACACCGGCGTTACCGATGAGCGGGTTGATTTTCTTATCCTTGGCAAGGAAGAGGTTAAAGAGCTTCACTGAGAGTACACCGGCTGATGAAGCGATGATGAAGGCAAGGAAGCCGAGACCGAAGATAAGAAGTGTGTCAAGGGTAAGGAATTTGTCAGCCTGGGTGGAGGCACCTACTGTAAGACCGAGAAGGATAGTAACGATGTCGGTCATGGCGTTGCTTGCAGTCTTTGCAAGGCGGGTGGTGACACCGCTCTCACGAAGAAGGTTGCCGAAGAAGAGCATACCAAGAAGTGGAATACCTGAGGGAACCACGAAGCAAGTAAGGAGCAGACCAACGATCGGGAAGATGATTTTCTCGTTCTGACTTACGACACGGGTAGGCTTCATCTTGATGAGACGCTCCTTCTGAGTAGTGAAGAGACGCATCAACGGAGGCTGGATGAGTGGGATAAGTGCCATATAGGAGTAGGCAGATACCGCCACAGCACCTAACAGATTCGGATTGAGCTTCGAGGTGGTGAAGATAGCTGTCGGACCGTCGGCACCACCGATGATGGCGACGCAGCCTGCCGAGAGGGGATCGAAACCGCAAAGGAGTGCCAGCATATAGGCTCCGAAGATACCGAACTGGGCACAAGCACCGATAATCATCAACTTAGGATTGGCGAGAAGAGCCGAGAAGTCGGTCATCGCGCCGATGCCGAGGAAGATGAGTGGGGGATACCATCCCTTCTCCACACCGTTGTAGAGGATGTTGAGCACAGAGCCCGGTTCATAGATACCGATTTCCATACCGGCTTGGAACGGGATGTTGCCGATGAGCATACCGAAGCCAATGGGGACAAGCAGGAGTGGCTCGAAGTTCTTCTTAATGGCAAGCCATACGAAGAAGCAGCCTACAGCCAGCATCACGAGGTTTTCCCATTCGCAATTGTAGAAGCCGGTGAACTGCCAGAACGTCTCGATCGTCTGGCGCATGAATTCACCGAATGAGAATGTGGATTGAGCTAAAATCATGAGTCAACGGATAAGCTTCAGAGTTGATTATTCCAGAATCATGATAGCGCCGTCCTGTGGAATGGCATCACCGACACTTGCGACGATTTTCTTTACAACACCGCCCTTTGTGGCGTGGATGTCATTTTCCATCTTCATAGCCTCAAGCACACATACTGTGTCGCCGGGTTTCACAGTGTCGCCTACTTTTACGCTCAGGCTCATAAGAGTGCCGGGGAGAGGAGCGGTGACTGTGAAAGCTGGTCCGGATTCCATAGTGGGCTTTGCGATTACCTTTTCACCTGTCTCAGTGCGAGGAGCTTTCTCAGGACCTTTCACACGTTGTGCGACGGTAGTCTTGGTGGTGGGAGCCTTGTCGAGCTCAACATCGTAGGGCACGCCGTTGACCTCTACATGCACCTTGTTGTCGTTAACGTCGCCAACTTTCACTGTGAATTTGGTGCCGTTGATCTTATACTTATATTCCTTCAATTTCATGATAAAGGGGATCTTTTAATAATAAGGTTAGAGAGATGCCTGCCCGGGAGTGTTGCGACGATGCTCGGGCATCTGGCGGAGATTGTAGATTTTAGAGCTCCAGGGAGAGTAAGCCTTCTGAAGTTTGCGGATTGTGAGGATAGTTTCTTCCATGTCGTGTCCTTCGCCGAAATGGTCGGAAAGGGCAGCGGCTATGGCAGCAATCACATCGCCTGAGTCTATTTCGTGATGTTCCTCGGCATCGGGATGAGCAGAAATCGACTTGGTTTCACGCTTATTGCGCGCGATAAGAGCCTGTGAAATTTTGCCGAATCCGAGGAAAAGGAGTGAAAGCACCACGAGAGCGGCAATCACAATACACATTGCAATGATGGTGATGGCACCACCCCAGGAGTCGTTGACAGCAGCATTGTGCGCTTTCTCAGCCTGGGTCATCTTACGGGCAATAGGGCTCTCCTGCACATACTCCACCTCCTCACTGGGGGTGGGATCGACAATCACATCGGTCTGCTCGCCGGAGGTTCCGACCACAACCGTTGTGGGCTCGAATTCCTGACCCATCGCCGGCAGGGCTGTGAAGCCGACGCCGGTGATGGCAAGACATAGAGCCGCTGCCAGAAAATATTTCTTCATCATATTATGCATGACAGTGGAATCGATGAGAGTTTATAATGGAATATTGCCGTGTTTCTTCGGAGGATTCTGAAGTTTCTTGGTGGCAAGCATCTGGAGAGCACGGATAATACGGAAACGTGTGTTGCGTGGCTCGATCACGTCGTCGATATAACCGTACTTGGCAGCCTGATAAGGATTGGCAAAGAGCTTGCTGTATTCCTCTTCCTTCTCTTTCTTGAAGGCAACGGGATCGGCGGCTGTCTTCGCTTCCTTGGCATAAAGCACATTCACTGCTCCTTCTGCACCCATAACTGCGATTTCAGCTGAAGGCCAAGCGTAGTTGATGTCGCCGCGAAGCTGCTTACAGCTCATCACAATGTGAGAGCCGCCGTAGCTCTTGCGGAGTGTGACAGTTACCTTGGGCACAGTAGCCTCACCGTATGCGTAGAGGAGTTTCGCACCGTGGAGGATGACACCGTTATATTCCTGACCTGTACCGGGAAGGAAGCCGGGAACGTCAACGAGAGTTACCAAAGGAATGTTGAAGGCGTCGCAGAAGCGCACGAAGCGGGCTGCCTTGCGGGATGCGTTGGAGTCGAGCACACCGGCGAGCACCTTTGGCTGGTTGGCTACAACGCCTACTGCCTGACCGTTGAAACGAGCGAAGCCGATGATGATATTCTTAGCATAGTCACGCTGAACCTCAAGGAATTCGCCGTTGTCGATGATGGCACCAATCACGTCATACATGTCATAGCTCTGCTTTGCGCTCTCAGGGATAATCTCGTTGAGCTGGTCTTCGAGACGGTCGATGGGATCGTTGCAAGCTACGAGGGGAGTCTCCTCAAGGTTGTTCTGTGGAATATAGCTTATGAGCTTACGGATTACCTGGAGAGCCTCTTCACCGTTCTCTGTGGCAAAATGGGTCACACCACTCTTGGATGCGTGTACTGATGCACCGCCGAGCTGCTCCTGGGTCACATCTTCACCGGTGACAGTCTTTACAACCGCCGGACCGGTAAGGAACATATATGATATACCCTTCGCCATGATGGTGAAGTCGGTGAGAGCAGGGCTATAGACCGCACCACCGGCACACGGACCGAGAATGGCAGAAATCTGGGGCACCACGCCGGAAGCGAGGATGTTGCGCTGGAAGATCTCAGAATAACCTGCGAGAGCGTTGATACCCTCCTGGATACGTGCGCCACCCGAGTCGTTAAGACCGATGACGGGGGCACCCATCTTCATGGCGAGATCCATGATCTTGCAGATTTTCTGTGCCATGGTCTCAGAGAGAGATCCGGCATTTACAGTGAAGTCTTGTGCGAAGACATATACGAGACGTCCCTCAATAGTGCCGAATCCGGTTACTACGCCGTCGCCGAGTGTATGCTTCTTGTCCTGGCCGAAGTTTGTGCAACGGTGAGTGACAAACATGTCGAGCTCTTCGAAGCTTCCTTCGTCGAGAAGCTGTGCGATACGCTCACGTGCAGTGTACTTGCCTTTAGCGTGCTGCTTGTCGATAGCTTTCTCGCCGCCACCGAGTCTGGCTTCGGTGCGTTTTTCGATGAGCTCCTGAATCTTTTCTTGCTGTTTGCTCATATTAGTTTGATAAAGTTTATGGTTTCGCAACTTATTTATTTGCGGGATCTTCGCAAAGCTCGGTGAGCACAGCCTCGGTTGATTTCGGGTGGAGGAAGGCTATCTGTAGACCGTCGGCACCGGCTCTTGGAGCCTTGTCGATAACTTTCACACCTTTTTCCTCAACTTCAGCAAGTGCGTTTGCCACGCCGTCTTCCACTGCGAATGCCATATGGTGCATGCCGCCGCGACCACCGTTCTTCTCGATGAACTTATAGATTGTGCTGTCGGGAGAAGTGGCTTCAAGGAGTTCGATCTTAGTGTCACCCACTTTGAAGAAAGCGGTTGTCACTTTCTGGTCGGCTACGACTTCCTGCTTGTAACATTTGAGGCCGAGGACGTTCTCGTAGTATTCGATGGCCTTTGCAAGATCGGGCACTGCGATGCCGATATGCTCGATATGAGAAATTTTCATGTCGTGTAAGAAATTTATGGTTTTGTTTAATTTTATTGTCGAATACCTTTATCGGCAATTTTGTGCAAAAGTAGCAAATATTCTTTATCCAATCAAGAAAAAAGGGAAATAATAAAAAAATGAATGTCTCCCCATAAGTTATTATCGGTTTCTTATGGCTATTTATAAAAAATTCCCGATATTTGCAAAAAATTTTATCCTGACTTATAATTATGGAGATTACACCTCAGGGTCTCGCGGCCCTAACGGGAGGAACGGTGGTGGGAGACGAAGCTGCCGTCATAACCGGATTCGCGAAGATAGAGGAGGCCAAGAAAGGCGACCTCAGTTTCATCGCGAATCCTAAGTACGCGCATTATATCCACACCACGAAAGCCACCGCAGTGCTTGTAGGTAAGGATTTCGATCCCCAGGGAGAATGTAACGCCACACTTATAAAGGTAGATGACCCCTATGCTACTTTGGCAGAGCTGCTGAGGATGGTGGAGTCGATGAAGCCTCAGCCTGTTGGCATTGAGAATCCCGTATATGTGGCTGATGGCGTTGAGATTCCGGAAAACTGTTATATCGGAGCGTTTGCCTATATCGGGAAAGGGGCACGTCTTGGGAAGAACGTCAAGATTTATCCCCAGTCCTATGTGGGCGAGGGTGTAGTGATCGGCGACGACACTGTGATACGCGCCGGCGTGAAAATATATGAGGGCTGTCGCATAGGGGCACGTTGCATCATTCATTCCGGAGCGGTGATAGGAGCCGACGGTTTCGGCTTTGCCCCCAACAACGGGCATTTCGAGAAGATTCCGCAGACGGGAATTGTGGTGATAGCTGACGATGTTGAGATCGGCGCCAACACTACCGTTGATCGCGCGACTTTCGGACAGACTTCCATAGGGAGGGGCACGAAGCTTGACAATCTGATTCAGGTGGCTCATAATGTGACGATAGGGGAGGATAATGTATTCGCATCTCAGACAGGTATCGCCGGCTCGGTGCATATCGGCAACGGCAATATGATAGCGGGTCAATGCGGCTTTGCCGGGCATATCACCGTAGGCGACTACAATGAAATAGGTGCACAGTCGGGCATTCCGAAAAGCGTGGGGAGCCGTCAGCGGCTGATGGGCTATCCTGCGGTGGATGCACGTCAGTTTGCCAAAAACCAGGTCTATATCAAGAACCTCGGCAAACTTTTCACAGAATTTAACACCATCAAGAAATGAAACAACTGACTCTTAAGGCTCCGTTCTCGCTCAGCGGAAAGGGGCTCCACTCCGGAATGAACATCACGGCAACGTTCAATCCGGCTCCCGACAACTACGGATATAAGTTTAAGCGGGTTGACCTTGAAGGACAGCCTGTGGTGGATGCACTCGCTGAAAATGTGGTGGACACCACACGTGGCACCGTGATAGGTAAAAACGATGTCAAGATTAGCACTATAGAGCACGCTATGGCAGCCCTCTATGCAGCGGGAGTTGACAATTGCCTTATAGAAGTGAACGGTCCTGAGATGCCTATACTTGACGGCAGTGCTATCGAGTATGTGAAAAAACTTGATGAGGTAGGTCTTGTAGAGCAGAAAGCTGACAAGGATTTCTATGTAATTAAGGAGAAGATGCGTTTCAAGGATGAGGAGACCGGCTCAACTGTCACTATCTATCCCGACGACCACTTCAGTGTGGAGGTGATGGTGGAATATAATTCCAAGGTGCTTCCCAACCAGTTTGCAATGATTGATGACATTGCCGATTTCAGCCAGGAAGTTGCAAGTGCGCGCACGTTTGTGTTTGTGCGCGAGATAGAGCAGCTGTTGAAATATGGACTGATTAAGGGTGGCGATCTTGAGAATGCCATCGTTATCTATGACGAGCCTATCGAACAGTCTAAGATAGATGAGATCTGTGATCTCGTGGGCGTGGAGCATATGCATCTTTCTCATCTCGGCTATATCAACCCCACTCCTTTGAAATGGGATAACGAACCTGCACGCCACAAACTTATGGATGTGATAGGCGACATTGCCCTTATCGGCCGTCCTCTGAAGGGACGTGTGGTGGCAGTACGTCCCGGTCATAGCATCAATAACAAGTTTACACGTATGGTGCGCAAGCAGGTAAGACATACCGAGATTCAGTCGCCTTACTATAATCCTAACATAGAACCGGTGATCGACATAAACGGTATCCGTAAGCTCCTGCCGCATCGCTATCCTTTCCTTCTTATAGATAAGATTATAGAGATAGATAAGCAGCATTGTGTAGCTGTCAAGAATGTGACAGTGAATGAGCCTTTCTTTACGGGTCACTTCCCCTCTGAGCCTGTTATGCCCGGTGTGCTTCAGGTAGAGGCAATGGCTCAGGCAGCCGGTGTGCTTGTGTTGAATTATCTTGAGGAGCCGGAGAAGTACAGCACATATTTCCTTAAGATAGATAATGTTAAATTCCGTCAGAAAGTGGTGCCGGGTGCGACTCTGCTTTTGAATGTCAGCCTTATGACGGAAATACGTCGCGGTTGTGCCGTAGTAAAGGGCTATGCTTTCGTAGGCGATAAGATTGCGTGTGAAGCTGAGTTTATGGCTCAGATAATCAAAAACAAATAACCTCTCCTCCGGAACAAATTATGAGTAATATGTTTTACGTCCACCCGGACGCAAAAATCGGGAATAATGTCAACATTGGCAATTTCACCAACATATATGATGATGTTGAGATTGGCGATAATTGTGAGATTGCAGGGAATGTGACCATTTATCCCGGCGCACGCATCGGATCGGGCGTTAAGATTTTCCCCGGGGCAGTCATTGCGGCTATTCCTCAGGATCTCAAGTTCAAGGGAGAGACTACGTATGCCTACATAGGCGACGGCACGACTTTACGTGAATGTGTCACTGTTAACCGTGGTACTGCTTCAAAGGGTAAGACCGTAGTCGGTGAGAACTGCCTTATAATGGCTTATAACCATGTGGCACATGACTGCAAGATTGGTAATAGGGTAATAATGTCGAACGCTTGTCAGCTGGCGGGTGAAGTTATTGTAGATGATTTCGCAGTGATAGGTGGCGGCAGCCTTGTGCATCAGTTCTGCCATTTGGGCAGAAATATTATGTTGCAGGGTGGTGCTTTGGTAAATAAGGATATTCCTCCCTATGTCAAAGCAGCCCGCGAACCGATATCTTATGTGGGACTTAATTCTGTGGGTCTGCACCGCAACGGATTCAGCAATGAAGATATTCAGGCCATTGCCGAGATTTACCGGGTGCTTTACCTGAGCGACCGTAACGTTACGAATGCAGTTCGTCTTATTGAGCAGACGCTTCCGCAGTCGAAGTA
>CAMWIF010000113.1 GCA_947174225.1 uncultured Porphyromonadaceae bacterium
GTGTCGGTCCATTCGTCTATCGGTTAGGACGAGAGATTTTCATTCTCTAAAGAGCAGTTCGACTCTGCTATGGACTACCTCCCTAAATCCATCCTATCCCCAGAGGCCGGTAACTGTCGCAAAACAGTGCCGGCCTCACCCTTTATATCTCCACCCTATGAAACGTCAATTTCAAGCCCCACGAAAGGCATTGGCCTACGGACTGATAGCTCTTTCTCTCTGTGCCTGCGGCTTCAGTGGCTTCGCCACGACCCTGACTCGTGAAGACCGTCTCAGCCCCTTGGCTGCCGGGTATCTCGAAAGGGCCCGCATTATGCTCTCCGAAGGGAATTATGCCGGAGTGATCGATCAGCTGAAGCACCTCGACACGCAGAATGTCTTGCTCCCCTATAAGGAGCGTGAAGACTGTGCCTATCTTCTCGCCCTCTCCCTCTACGAGAGAGGCGATGCCGACTGTGTTGATCTGCTTCGGGAGTTTGCCGAGAATTATCCCGCTTCTCCACAGGCATTGCCGGCACGTCTTGCGGCTGCCGACTATTTCTTCTTTGCCCATCATTTCGGCAACGCCTTGGCTGCCTACGAGGAGATTGATTATTCGCGCATAAATCCTGCCGACCGTCCCCTCTACAATTACAGGAAAGCCTTGTCGATGCTGCGCACCGGTCATTTCGGAGAGGCACGCGAGATTTTTGAAGAGCTACGTTTCGCCAAGGATTTTGAGACTGCCGCTGACTACTATCTGGCGTACTGTGACTATGTGGATGGCGATTATAACAAGGCATATGATGCATTCTCAGATGTGGCGAAACGTCTTGACGGCAAGAATTCGGAGGGTATAGATCCGGATTATTATATGGTGCAGATAGAATATCGCCGTGGCGAATACACCGATGTAATTGCCAACGGAAAGGCGCTCTTGGCAAAGGATCCGGTAGAGGATTTAGTGCCGGAGACTGAGAGAGTGGTCGGATTGAGCTATTTCAAGAACAATGACTACGACAATGCCCTTAAATATCTGCGCCTCTATTTAAGACACGATGAGATAGACCCTGCTCCCGACGCAATATATGCTTTGGGCGTGATCAATTATAGCAGAGAGGATTATAACTTGGCACGTGACAGATTCTCTGCTCTTACAGACCTTAACAACGATCTTGCTCAGAGCGCCTATGTTTATCTCGGACAGATAGCGGTGAAGGAGAACGACAGTAACGCTGCTGCCATATCCTTTGAGAAGGCGTCAAAGATGAATTATGACCCCGCTGTCACCGAGGCTGCCCTCTTTAACTATGTGGCAGCTCGAACTCACGGCGGTAATATACCTTTCAGCTCCTCGATACCCCTTCTCCAGAGCTTCCTCCAACAATTTCCTGGTTCGCGCTACGCACCTCAGGTGGAGGAATATTTGGCTACGGCATACTTCAACGAGAATGATTATGCAAAGGCATTGGAAAGTATTAACCATATTCCGAATCCTTCCGCTGCTGTGCTCGATGCCAAGCAGAAGATACTTTACGAATTGGGTATGGAGGCTATGACCAACAATCGTGCCGCTGCTGCCCGTGATTATCTTCAGGAGGGTGTTAAGATAGGCAACGATGCGTCGGTAAGGGCACAGTCCTACCTCTGGCTCGGAGATGCCTGCTATGCGCTCGGAAAATACAAAGAGGCGGAGAATGCTTATCAGGCATATCTGAAAGCCGATCGTCGCGGTGAGAACCGTACGGTGGCACTGTATAATCTTGCCTATGCCCAGATTATGCAGGACAAATACGGTCAGGCTGCCGACAATTTCGCCTCGTCGCTGAAAGCGACCCCGATGCTTCCTAAGAGAATGCAGGAGGATGCGCTGATACGTATGGCAGATGCACAGTATTATGCCGGAAACTATAAGATTGCCCTTAAAAATTACACCACTGCTATTGAAAACGGTGCTGCCGATGCGGATTATGCTACCTACCGACGCGCTGTTATGTATGGCTTGGGTGGCGACATAAAGACTAAACTTGCGGAGCTTTCTGCTATGCCCAATCGTTTCCCCAATTCTAAATGGCTTCCCAATGCTCTTCTTGAGAAGGGACAGACCTACACCGGATTGGGCGAGACTGCTAATGCGGTACAGACCTTCGAGCAGCTGCGCAGTGCCTACAAGCAGAGTGCCCAGGCTCGTAAGGGTATGCTGAGTCTGGCAATTGCCTATATGAAAGAGGGTAATGCAGAGAAAGGAGAAGAAACTTATCAAGAGATTATTTCCAAATGGCCTACCAGTGAGGAGGCGCGTCTTGCCAACGATGACCTTCGCCGGCATTATTCCTCTACAGGAGGATTGCAGGAATATGCAGCCTTTCTAAGAGGTGTACCGGAGGCTCCCCAGATTGATGCTTCCGAGATGGAGACTCTTGCATTTGAGGGTGCCGAAACTGTCTTTGCCGACAATATTAAAGACGTGGCACTGCTTGAAAAATATGTGTCTGACTATCCCAACGGTCGTTATCTTGCTCAGGCTCTTCTCGATATAGCCCAAGGCAAGGATGAACTCGATGATTCTGACGGTGCGCTTGAAGCACTCAACTCACTCATAGCGCGTCGCGGAGATTCCCCGCAGGTGCCGGAGGCTCTCCTTCTCAAAGCACGTCTGCTTGAGGAGAAGGGTGCGGTGACAAGAAAAGAGACGCTCCAGGCATATCGTGAGCTTGAGAAACGCGGTGGCACTGACTATGTGGCAGATGCCTATGCCGGAATAATGCGCAACACTGATAAGGACGAGGAGCGTATGCGCTATGCTGCTATGGTGAAGAACAGTGGCGGCTTGTCGGCTGATCAGGTTGAGGAGGCTGAATTCTATGAGGCTTCTTCGATGTTGGGCAAGGGCGACAACAAGACAGTTGCTATAGAGGAGCTTTCACGTCTTGCCTCCAATCCCAAAAGCCTCTATGGGGCTAAGGCTGCGGTATCGCTTGGACAGTATTACCTCGACAACGGCAATGTCAGCGAGGCTGAGAAGGTGCTCACAGAGTTTACCGATGAGGGTTCTCCCCACGAATACTGGCTGGCACGGGGCTTTATAGCCCTTGCCGATGTCTACCATACCCGTGGTAAGGACTACTTGGCAATAGAATACCTTAAAAGCCTCCGTGATAATTATCCCGGCAAGGAACTCGATATACACGATATGATAACCACCCGACTTGGCAAGTGGAAATAAACAAACAACGACGAATTATGAACTGCGCACCGAAATATAAAGCGACATTCTTAGCACTTGCCGGCATATGTCTCGCGCTCCCGGCATCAGCCCAGCTCCACGAGTCGATCAATGTCGATGGCCGCTATGTGCCCGATGTGATCCGCATAGACCGTATCAATGCTTTCCCAAAGGCGTTGAAATCCACTTTGACAAGCTCCCCCCTCAACTATGAGTCGAGAGGTGTGGCGGCATCTTTTAACCCCTCACTGGTGATCCTTCCTGCCACCGGCTGGCGAAGCGACCGCTTCATATCCTCAAATCCGGGCTATCTGGAGTTGGGTGTCGGCTCGTGGCTTAACTCCACACTGAGCGCGGGTTACCGCTTCATTGACAACTCCACTACGCTTTTTGGCATAAGGCTTCAGCATAACTCCACATCGCTCTGGAAGCCGGAAATCTCAGGACTAACAGCTGATGAGAAGCAATTCCGCTACGACGAGTCGATAGGGCTATATGCCTCACAGATTGTGAAAGGCTACGGACGTTTGGACGCCTCCTTAGACTATCATCTCAGCTATTTCAACTATTATGGTTTCGGAGGCTATGAGAGTCCGATTTCCATTGTGCCTCTTGTGATCTCTGACGTGCCGACCCAGACCATCAACGATGTGGCTATGCGTCTTGACTGGCGTTCTTTGGTAAGTCCTACGGAAGGTATGACCTGGAACGCTACTGCAAGAGTACGCCATTTTGCTTACCGAACACTTCCGATTTCTCCCCATTATTTGGTTGGGACACAGCAAGAGTCCCAAGAGAAGGGCGCACGAGAGACCAACGTGGGTCTTGAGGGAGGTGTACGTATGCCTTGGGACAACGGCAGCTCCATAGGCATAGACGGTAATCTTGATATGATGTTCCTCTCCAATACGTACTTGGATAATTACGGTCTCCTTACATTCACTCCTTATTACCGTTTCTCAAAGGGATTGCTCGATGTGCGTGTGGGGGCAGACTTGGACTTGGCGTTCAATGCCGGTGAGAAGGGAAAACGCTACCCCTTTATCCATATAGCTCCCGATGTGAGATTCGGAGTCCAGACAGGGCAGGTGGGAGTGTATCTCGATGTGCTCGGTGGCAGCGAACTTATGACCCTCGCACGTCTCCATCAGCTCGACTATTACGGAATGCCTTCACTCCTTTCTACACGTCCCACCTTCACTCCGCTCGATGCCACTTTCGGTATCAATCTCGGTCCCTTCTCTGGATTTTCTATGGGTGTGAAGGCAGGATATAAGGTAACAAAGAACATTCCTCTTGGAGGTTGGTATACCACCTGGCTCAATTACGGCTCACATCCCATTGCCGGTCTTACACCCGAGGTGGATGGCAAGTCAATGACTATGAACTATTGCAGCGATGTGGATGGTATAAATCTCCACGGCTACTCTGTGAGCGGCAGCATAGGTTATGAGTATGGTGATGTATTCTCTATCGGCGCGGAGGGTAGCTATCAGCCTCAGGACGGAAAAAAGGGTATATTCAACGGTTTTGACCGTTCCCGTGTCACTGCCTCCGCGAATATGGCTGTGCGGCCTGTAAAGCCTCTGAAAATAGGGGTTAGCTATGATTATCGTGGAGTGAGAAAGATCTATGCAACATCGATGCCGACTTTTGTATTGTTTCAGCGTGATGTGATTATCGACGGTAAAACCACCTCGCTTCATTCTCTGGATTTGCCCGACATCACTTTGCTGAATCTCTCAGCCTCTTGGGATTGCTCAGACAATTTCAGCATTTGGCTTCAGGCTGACAATATACTTAATCGCCACGACGTTATTTTGCCGATGCAGCCCACTCAGGGAGTCGTGGTTGTGGGCGGATTCAAATGGCTCTTCTGAAACCAATTCAAGGGCTTATGTGTTTTTAAGTAAAAAAGAGTAAAAAGATGACCTTAGCATATCTAAACGAAGACGATCGTGCCTACGGCCTTGCGGGAATGGTAATCTCGCTTGCGAGTCTGCATGCCATCGATAGGGTGGCAGAGGTTAGCCTCGATACCGATGGCCCGATGGTGGAATTTTCCCACCGCTACTATTTCCCCGGCTCTCCGAGCATATCTCCGAAAGCCTCGTGGGACAACCTTGTGCAGAATTTTCATCTCACCACCTCGATGGTGGTAGCCAACGTTCTGGCACGTTCCGTGGTGCGCCTCAAAGAGGAGGCACCTTCAGATGTTATGAACAAGATATACGACGAAGTGGAGCGTGAAGGACGCGACACCTGCTCACTTGAGGACGACGAGATAGAGAATCTCTATAACAACGCTCTCCAACGTGCGCGTCGTCTCTTCCATAACCCACGTCTGCATCCTGCCATCGACGAATTTGCGAGGGTCATCTCACGCAAGCGCCACCTCTCCGGCATGGAAATCGCCGACGAGCTCCACCTCCTCCAGCTCATCTAAAATTTCCCATCACATCTCAGTCCCTCAGATTATCTGATTAGAAGTCCAAAAATAAATTAAGAGGCTGTGTCAAAAATGAAGTGACCCCAAAAAGTTGGACGGGTAAAACATTATCCAGTAATAGAAAGAGTTCGGAATTGCACCGGGCTCTTTCCTTTTAACCGGGATTTGATTCTTTTATTGTTATAATACTCTATGTATTCATCTAAAGCCTTTATAAAGGCTTGCGGCGATTCAAATTTTTCAGCATATAGAAGTTCTGATTTCATGATGCCGAAGAAGCTTTCCATCATAGAGTCGCTGAACGACATGCTGAAGAATGTCGCCCAGCTGGTGCATTCCAGGCACAGGAGTGTACACAACTTCCTGATGAATCTACTCGGTGCCATGGGCGCATATTGCTTCTTCGCTGTCAAGCCCGAAGTGAACTTCGACTTCGAGGTGTCTGCATCAGACGGACAGCTCGTCCTTTGGGACTGAGGTCGAAACGCGGCATAAGACATCCTCAAGTAGGGAGACCTGCTTAAGATCTAATGAATCATCATGAACTGAATGGAATAACTTAGGCGTACAAATTATCTCGAACTCGCGTTATCAGAAGAGTATACTTTCAGGGAGACGGGACCGAGAAGGCCAGCGCGCGGTGCGCCGCGATAGGCGGAGGGCACGCTCTGATAATGGTTTGACAGGGTGCTGTAGACAAGTACCTCGACATCGTTCTCACCCGGCTTGACATAATCGGTGATATCCAGACGATAGGGAGTGCTCATAAGGACATCTACTGTCTGCCCGTTTACCGCAACCTCACAGGTCGCATCCACAAGACCCAAGTCAAGTTCCACACGGTCATACCCTGCTTCCGGAACATCAACGGTCTTCCTATACTTTATACCGCCGGAGAAGTATTTCAATGCTCCGGCATCCGTCCAGTTTCCTGCGGCCAGTTTACCATGTCCGCATGTAAGATATACCGGTTCCTCGAAGAATGCACCCCCGACATAGCCATAATCAGGACGGGCGGTCACGACTACCTCCCGGATTCCTCCGTCATTTCCATCAATATTTAGGGAATATGATCCCTCATTCAGTTTCTTCAGATCATTACCCTTTATCTTCTTACCGTCGACAGTAACAGAAACCACTCTTCCATTTACCTTCATATCCATCTTCTCTGTGCCGGGAGCTGTCTTGAATCTGTATTCCCAGTCTCCCTGTCCTTTCACCGGACTATAAGGAAGGTGCTCGGTGCCGTACCATTTCGAGGCTATGATGTCTCCATAAGGATCATTGTCCTTAAGAATGGAATGATTTTCAGGATAGAACACCACCGCACTGCGCTGACGATCGTCCCAGCAGTAGCTTTTCTTATCCTCCAGGCGATATTCAGCCTTCGGAACGTCGGCATAAGTAATAACGACGCTATGCCAGCCCTTGGACAGACTCACGGAGGGGGTATCCAACGGCTTACCGTCAACAAGGATTCGCATAGGCTCCACGCCCTCTTTCTCAGCAACATACATTCCCGACTCAGTCGCATAAACATAGCTACGGAATATCTGATGTCCCCCTCTGTCAAGTATGAGGAAGCGGTTGTCGAGCTTTCCTTTAAGGCCGTGATAGCCCTGCGAGCCAGGACTGTCCTTGACTCCATACTGCCATGAGAACACATAGGGCTCCCATCCGGAAACATCTTTCATAACATCAGATCCGGTCAGAAACGCATCAATATCCACCGACCCGTCGAGAACCTTCAGCTCCATCATAGGACCGAAACCGTATAGATCTGAAGTAGGCTTACCATTCAATGAGCCTTTACCTACGTAACTGCATTCAAATTCCCTTGCTTCCGGACCGATCAATCCGTCGGAAGCCGGCAATCTGAAATCGCCCCACTTATTGTCCATAGTGGGAATGATCTCTATATCCCATTCTCCCTCAAGGGGAACAGACGCGACAAGACGGCTCTCCGTACCACTGTCGGTAGTATAGACCGGATTTCCCGAGGAGAATACGTAAAGACATGATGTACCCGGCTCTCCTTCAAACCTTACATATGTCCCCTCGCTATCCTGACGCAGTATCGGCTGATCAGTGACCGAACCATCCTTGGCATTCCATCGTTCCGCCTTTCCCTGAGAACGGAAG